>JAAZYJ010000212.1 GCA_014239715.1 Flavobacteriales bacterium | reverse complement strand
CAGATCCTAAATCAGGCAGTCAAATATGAAGAATCGGGCGAGCTTGAACAGGCCAGGTATTACTACGCCATAGCAAAAGAAAGAGATACGACAGACAAGTACAAATTAAACTTAAAGCTGTTTGATATTGATAGTGTGCTATTCTTTAGGCACACCTCCGCATCAATTCGTGGTCATATCGTGAAAGGAGACAGTGCTTTTTTCCGATCAGATCACCTGAATGCTTTGACGTATTATATTAATTCAGGAGAAACAGGGACCAACTATCTGCGCTACCGTATCGAGCAAATTGTCGACAAGGAACCTGAAATGAAGCTCAAGTTACTTGTTCTGATGTCAAAAAGACCCGTAACAAACGGCTCAGGAGATTCTTTAAACACTTCATATTATATATCTGACAGTATTAACCATGATCATTCTGTCGAGGACTGGGAACAATCTGACAGCACATGGTACATTGAAAAATTTGAGGAATTGATAACTAATAACGCCCGGGACCAAGCACAGGAGCTGGTCATAGGTCAGATCTTACTTTATGGTCATAGAGTGATATTTAACCAACACCTAACCTTGCTTTACAAATTACGTCTGAATGAACTCGACATGAACGAAAACTCGTTACTCCTCAAACTGGAAAGGATTGAACGAATTGAGCGAAGTGACATTCCCGACAAGAAAGAAATCAAACGAATTCTGAAAGAGATTGACTGCAACAGAATTACTACGGAAGAGACCAGAAAGAAATTTGAAAACCTGAAGAAACGCTATTCAGAGTGAAAAAGGAATGATGCTTGCTCGTTTTTTGCAACCATTAACTTTTGAGTCCCGCACTATTTTTTAACAAAGATCTCAAGTCCTTTTGAATTCTTAAATGCGTAATTCAATGTCTTGTTAATATACGGCTCGGGTCTTTTTGAAGGAAAAAATGCGGCTGAATTAGGGCAGTTCATTCCCCATTTTTTTGAAGATGAGAGCTCACCTTCAACGATAAGAACCGCAAATTTATGTTTATCCTCTGCATCGATACAAACAACAGGAAATCCTCTGTTAGCCAGATCCTGAGCATTATCGAGGACATCCTGTTCAGCTGCAGCACCTAAGAAATTCCAATGGGGACTATCCGTAATTGCCACAAACAGGTCATGATACTCCAGGTACGTGCCATCGCTATTCTCAAAATCATCAATTCCATTGTATTTACATATGGCCTCCGAGGTATAATGCTTACAAGCTCTTCGTTCATCGCTATTTGCTTCCTTGCAGGCCATAAACTCTTCCAAAAGTTGTTCTATCGCCACTTTGTTCTTTGTTTTCTCTTCCAAAGCACCACAACCAACGAGAAAAAGAGCTGCAGCCAACAAATAAATAATCTTTTTCATATTCCAAACATAGGAAAGATTCATTTGAAAAAGGGTGATTTTGAATATCATTAGTAATATTGCAGCAATGTTAAACAAGTCCATCAAACTTAAGCCAACAAAAGAACGATCGCTGCAACGCTTTCATCCGTGGATTTTCTCGGGAGCGATAAAGTCGACAGCACCGGATGTGGAAGAGGGTGATGTTGTGACTGTTCTCAACAACAAAGACAGAATTCTCGGCAAAGCCCATTACTCGAGTGGCTCAATTGCGGCCAGAATGTTGTCATTTGAACATGAGCCTATTGATCAAAAATTCTGGGATGACAGAATCACTGCTGCATATGCGGTAAGGAAGAGGATCGGCTTGATCGACTCTAAAGACACCGATATATTCAGGCTGGTACATGCAGAAGGCGACCATTTGCCGGGTTTAATTGTCGACTGTTACAATGGCACAGCGATCATACAGTGCCACAGCATTGGCATGCACAAATCGATTGAACAAATTTGTGAAGCCTTAAAAAGCTGTACAGGTGACCTGGTCAGGTCTATTTACAACAAGAGCTCAGAGACACTTCCAAAAGAATACGCGAGGGAGGTGGAAAATGATTATCTACACGGAGAAAGCTCTTCCCAAATGGAAGGGGTGGAAAATGGAAATCACTTTTATGTCAATTGGATAACCGGACAGAAAACGGGATTTTTCATAGACCAGCGTGAGAACAGAAAACTGATCGCTCAGTACTCTCGGAACAAATCTGTTCTCAATACATTTTGTTATTCGGGAGGCTTTTCGATCTACGCACTAGCAGCAGGCGCGAAACAAGTAGACTCATTAGATAGTTCTCAGAAAGCAATGGATCTTGTAGAAAAGAACGTTGCCTACTATCCGGACCTTGCCAAAAGGCACAATTGCATAAAAGCCGATGCCATGGAGTTCATCAAAAATTTAAACTCGGATTATGACATCATTGTCCTGGACCCTCCTGCTTTTGCAAAACACAGAGACGCGAAACACAAGGCTGTGCAAGGATACAAGAGGCTTAATGCACGGGCAATAGAACAAATTAAGCCGGGGGGTATTATTTTCACTTTTTCCTGCAGTCAGGTGGTCGATAAAGAGTTGTTTAAAAATACAATAGCCGCGGCAGCTATAGTGGCAAAACGAAAAATTAGAATTCTGCATCAGCTTCATCAACCTGCAGATCACCCTGTGAACCTGTTCCACCCTGAAAGTGAGTACCTCAAGGGGCTAGTAATTCAAGTAGATTAATGAAACAGCCAAGAATAATATTCATGGGGACACCTGAATTTGCCGTCATCACGCTGGATCGGCTTGTAAAGGATGGAGTAAACATTGTGGGTGTGATTACTGCACCGGATAAAGTTTCAGGACGCGGCAGAAAGCTCAATCAATCGGCAGTTAAGAAGTTTGCAGATCAGAACGAGATACCAACGCTGCAGCCCGAAAATTTGAAATCAGAGGATTTTCTAACCGAACTAAAGGGATACAAAGCAGACCTTCAAATTGTAGTTGCATTTAGAATGCTGCCCGAGGTTGTATGGAGCATGCCTTCTATGGGGACCATAAACCTGCACGCCTCTCTCCTTCCCCAATACCGTGGCGCCGCTCCCATAAACTGGGCCATTATAAATGGAGAGAATGAAACAGGAGTGACCACGTTTTTTCTTCAACATCAAATTGACACGGGTGACGTAATCATGCAAAAACCTGTACCGATAGGAACAAGAACAACCGCCGGCGAGCTTCATGATCAATTAGCAATGATCGGGTCCGAACTGATTATCGACACTTATGATTCCATCTGCAAAGGGGATACTCCTGCAATAGCTCAACACACACTTATAAGCGGAACACTTAAGCAGGCACCTAAGATCTTTAAAGAAGATTGCAGAATTGACTGGAAGCAAACCTGCATTAAGATTTACAACTTGATAAGAGGTCTTAGTCCACGCCCTGGAGCCTGGACCATTCTTCAAACAGACCAAGCCGGCACATTTTCCTTTAAAATATTTGAGTGTAAATTCACTGAATCACAGCACTCCAAAGAGCCCGGTGAAATACAAATAGTGGAAGAGGAGCTTCAGATATTTTGTGCCAACGGCTACATTTCGGTCATTGAGTTACAAATAGAAGGTAAAAGAAAGATGCATGTGGATGATTTTCTCCGCGGAGCACACATTAATAATAAATGGAAAGCAATATGAACAAATTAGTAACATTTCTGATACTAATAATGGCATCCCTCGGTTCGTTTTCACAGATCAACGCAGTAAGCACTATTCAACCTGACTCCATCACCTACCCTAACATTTATGCAAAGAAGCTTAGCTCAGACAGTTTATCCAGCACTTTTGCGATCTGGGTTAAGCTGAGGGTCAAAATGCACAAGCATGTCAATCACACAGAGCATGTTTTAGTTGTTGAAGGATCCGGTGACTTTACAATTGGCGAAGAAAACAAGTCGATAGCAAAGGGAGATCTTATTACTATACCAAAAGACACATGGCACGGCGTAACCGTTACATCGGATGTTCCATTGAAGGTTATTTCCGTGCAATCACCCGAGTTTAAAGGGAAAGATCGAATATTTAAAAATGATGAATAGTATAACCTGCCATTGCAAATCAGCTATCTATTAGCCCATTATCAACAATGGCCCGTAGTTATTAACAAATCAATCCTTTAGGCCCTGTAACCCTTGACAGGCTTGGGATTAAGTCTATATTTGTTTTGCACACAAGCAAAAGAAATTTCATTATAAATAACTTAAAAAAACAACTAAAATGAACAAAGCTGAATTAATTGAAGGTATGGCTACTTCTTCAGGATTATCTAAAGCAGATGCCAAAAGAGCGTTGGATGCGTTTTGTGAGACTACAACAAAAGCACTAAAGAAAGGAGATAGAATTTCATTAGTAGGATTCGGTTCCTTTACTGTTTCAAAAAGAGCAGCAAGGAAAGGAAGAAATCCACAAACTGGTAAAGAAATAGCAATCGCTGCGAAAAATGTAATCAGATTTAAAGCAGGATCTGATCTATCTAAGAAAGTGAACTAATTTCGAATTAGCTTTTATTAAAAGCTCTGTCCTTATAGTAAGGGCAGAGCTTTTTTTATACCTTTTCGTTGAAATGAGACTTGATCTTTTCGAATATATGTTCAGCTTCCTAACTGAAGAAAGAAAAAATAAGTTTTTATCGATCTCCAATGAAAGAACCCGACACGTCACCTTAGTCCTTGAGGATTTGTATCAAACCCATAATGCCAGTGCGATACTGAGATCCTGCGATTGTTTCGGAATTCAAGACATTCATATTATTGAAAACAAGAATGATTATAAGCTGAACAAAGAAATTGATATGGGCAGTACTAAGTGGCTGCACGTACATAAGTATTCAGAAAAGACCAATAACACTTCAGACTGTATAAGCCATCTCAGGTCAAAGGGCTACACAGTATATGCTACATCTCCTCATACAAAATCCAGCACCGTAGCTGATGTCCCGCTTGAAGCCAAATCTGCCTTCATCTTTGGAACAGAACTAACAGGACTAACAAAAGAAGCGCTGGATTTGGCTGATGGTCATATTCACATTCCAATGTATGGGTTTATAGAAAGCTTTAACATTTCAGTATCTGCAGCATTACTGATGGCCGAAGTCTCAAAAAGATTAAGAAATGAAAACATAGATTTTAGGCTTTCAGAACAAGAAAAAGTGGAACTGATGTATGAGTGGACGATGAAGACCATTAAATCTGCACATAAAATTAAGGATCGTTATCTATTGGAAAATCCCTAATTGTAATTAATTTGTTCTACTTTATTTATATTTTAGTTCGCAATAATTAACAATAACATCTAATTTTTAAAAAGTAATGGGGAAAGGGGATAAAAAAACCAAACGAGGAAAGAGGAACTCAGGTTCATACGGAGTGTTACGTCCAAGAAAAAAGACCCGGAATACAATTGTGGTCAAGAAGAAGAAAAAGGCTGCTCCGAAAAAAGCAGCTGCTAAAAAAACGAAAGCTCCCAAAACAAAAGCAGTTGAAGAGGTAGAAGCGGTGAAAGCTCCTGAAGTAGAAGCTGAAAAAGCGCCTGAAGTAGAAGTTGAAAAAGCTCCTGAAGCAGAAGCTGAAAAAGCGCCTGAAGCAGAAGAAGAAAAAGCGCCCGAAGCAGAAGAAGAAAAAGCGCCCAAAGCAGAAGAAGAAAAAGCGCCCAAAGCAGAAGAAGAATAGGTTGGTTTGTTAAAACCGGCGTCGAATGTTGACAGATTTACCGGCTTTTCTGACGATTTCACTTTAACAACCGATCATGCTCCTCTACAAACTCCATAAATTTTGAAGATTGCTTGTAGAAAGCATAGGATTGAACCATTTTTGATTTTGTTCTGTAGAAAGTCAGGTAGGATTTTGGAAATGAATAATTATTAAAAAGACCCAAAGAATCATAGCGACAAACTTCAATTAGGCTGCTATCTAGTCTTTTTGCACAAGGAAAATCGGAAATTACAGTTAGATTTCTCTTGTTCAATTCATTCTGAAATTCTTTGAAAGAAGAAAAATGATTTCCAACGCAAAGTGCACAAACTTTTTCTGTTGTAAATAGATAGAAGTGCTCCTCTTCACGTATGTTCTCATCAAACGCTTCTTCCAGATAGGCCTCAAACTTAACGGTAACCGACGGATTGATGTGAGTTGAACCATCTCCTTTACAGCCCAAAACTAATACGGCTATAAATAGATAGGTAGTCAGAGTTCTTTTTCTTCCCATGTCAATAGCTCAAATTTAGCTGTTTCAGGCGTTTTCGAATCAAAACTTCTGAAATCTCTAAACAGGATTCCTTCCCCTACAATGAAAAGCGTAGACGGACTCAGATCCATGCACTTAAATTCAAATTCATTCACGAGCCTCAGCTTTGGGTCGTATACGAGTAATCGCCACTTCTCATGTGGAATTATTTTCCCTTGTTCGTTCTTTGACTCTACCAAGTAGGTTCTGTAATATAAATTTCTGTATGTATCGTAAACTGTTTCTAAATACCTGGGGTGCTGCATCTGATGCTCTTTAACAGCCATAATGTCCAATGATGGCCCCTGCAGACCGCTAAACCCTGCACTTTCAGAACTCTTCATTTCAACTCTACGAATCAAATTACCTTTATAGTATAAGTCCACCGAATCACTATAATGGTAATTTACAATTACAGTGTCTCCTTTTACATTATACGATGAGGTGTTGAAATACATATTTTGGGAATAGTAACCGGCAGGAAGTGGTGCAAACTCATTGCTTAATTTCAGCGATTTCGCATCCTGCTTAAACATACCAATCGTACAGTAATTTGCGGGAACCTGATCTCGGACCCCTGAGGTCGTATGATGTTGGTGTATCGGCATCAATATATACTCGCCATATTTCTTTACCTGATGCCTTTTACAACTGATCAAACCAAGCCCTTTGTTTAAGTCAGAACCGTCTTCGAAGTCGTTAATGTTAACATGAAATGCGTCTATTGTTGACAGGTCGATAGACAGTTTATATACTGAATCGACCATTGGAGAGTTGATCCAAATATAATCACTGCTAATGCAATAGCCGATGACCTCCCCAGGTGCAATTCCTACTCTCTTTTTAATGGAAGGCGGTATTCTTATTGAATCTACCTGTCCATTGAAACTATAAAGCATAAGCTTTGCTTCGCCTGTCAAGTAGTAGATACAATTCTCTCCAGCATAAGTGGTCTGCCCGATTTCCTGGCCAAATTCTCCTGGCACTGCATTCCAAACCTTGCACTCAAATAACGTTCCATTAAATACAGGGTTCAACTCGAAATCAGGTGCTGAATCACATTTTGAAAAAACAAGTAAAACGAATATGGAAAGGGAATAAAACCCTGATCTTCTTCTATCAGTGCCCCCCATGAGTGCTGTTCGCATTCGCAATCGGAACAGACAGAACTGCCCTACTCATAAAGTCTTCTCCTTCTCTGTGCAAGTGCTGTGGTTTTGAAGCAAAATACCACGTATCCCGGCCAGTCTCCACCTTTTTAAAGAACAACTTTCCTTTCTCCAACCTATCCTGAACTTTTTCAACTATGTCGTAATCGGGCAAGTCAAATACATCTCCATAATGATTCACGTTAAAAAACTCCTGCTGAGCCTCATTCTTTATAGCGATATCCAAACTTCCTAAGCTTGCCGCTACCTCCGTATCCACGTCCACAGCACAAACACAGTTTCCTCCCGTATTATAGCAAAACGGTCTTGGTTCAGTGTTGCCAGGGATTCCTTGGTCGTCAAACCCCAACTGTTTCAAGGTTGTGACTATTCCCCTCTCTCCTTCTTCCTGGTTGAAGTTATACTCGAAGCTCTCTTCCAACTCATCGGCTGGTGTCTTATAGCATGAGGTAAAAATCAGACTAACTAAACTAATTGCAAATAGTGGCGTTATAAATTTGTGCATGGCGTAAGTAGTTTTATTTCAATAATAATTTGTGTTTATTTCAACGTTCCGCAAATATAAGTAGATGTTATAGGCAACGTAATAAATGCGACCTCAAGTTAAGAAAATGTATGATTTCAGACAACTATGCAGCACTTTATTTCGCGACAGCACACCCTGAGCAATAATTATTCTGCCAATCATATACTGATTGCAGCTACACCTACATATTATATTAAGCGTTGACTTGTTTATTCATTGATAATGAAGACGACCTATTAAGTAGTTAGTTATGCTTTGGTTTTAACCCCCTTGTTTCTGTACAGTTTCTTTCGATCGATCTTTCTAAGTGTCATTAAAAGCTCATAATTGTTAGTGTCATGATCAAAATTGATGTTCAGCTCCAAAAACAACTCTTTTACCGCATCATTCAGGGATATCGAAGAGCCCTGATCTCTTTTAAAATGGAGAAACTTTAATGCCTGAAAAGCATTGAAGAGCTGGAACACTCCTGAAACGTATTTTTCCTGTGATCTATTGGTCGCTCTTATTTTACCTAGCCTATCCGTGAAATTTTCAGGCAAGAAACTTTTCACGTCTTCAGGCCAATTGTTCAGATCATACGCCCTGATCTTCCTGCCGAATTCCCTGAGTAGCACAAATCCATCCAAAGGGTAAGTCTCCAGGTGCTCCGCACCACTTTCCAAGCGAGATTTGATTGCCTTTCCGGTTCCAAAAGGGACGCGATCAGAAACACGTGAACTTGGGAATACAGTGGTTGATGTTACTTCCTTGAAATTACCCAATTGGATGATCTTATGTAAAAAGTAAAAGTCCTCTCCTGCCTTACGCTTATTCATCCCCCCTACTTTTACGTAGGCTTCGCACGTGACAGCCATACTGGATCCAACCGTAAAATGGCCATAAGGCAGATCAGCATAGTTCATGGCAAGGTTGTAGTATCGAAGAAAAAGCTCATAATCCGTAATCGCCTCATTTACAAGTGCGTTCGAACCATCTAGGCGGTGCTCAAAGTAAATGTTACATCCCGAAACATTTTGCTTAAATACAACCTCAAGCTCTGTAAAATAATTCTCCTCCACTTTCGAATCTGCATCAAAACAAGCAATGACACCATTCCTGGATAATACCGAAAATCGTCGCAGAGCCTCATCCATGCCTATTTTTCGTGAAAGTCCAACACCTGCGTGTTTTTCGGGGAGATTCAACTCCGATAATAAATGAAGCTCAAACCATGTTTCGGCGGCAATTGAACGCAATCTTTTAAGAGAATCCAGATTCTGCAGTTTGACAGCATCACCTGCCGATTCGGCTTGGTTGACCACTACAATTACTTCTACCGAAAATCCAGGTTCTTTTGCTTTGTTCAAAGAATAGATTGCGGATTCAATGTCGGGTTCGTTATGGCATGGAATAACAACGACCATACCCAGGTTTTCAGCCGGAGTCTTTACGATCAATTGTGGCCGTAAAGAAAATTTGCTAAAATATGCCTGGAAAACAGCCAGGTTCAAGGAGCAATTCTCATTTTACCCCATCCATCTGTCCCTTGTTCATAAACGATCCTATCATGTAATCGGCTTTTTCTCCCCTGCCAGAATTCATAATAATCCGGGATAACGACATATCCTCCCCAATGAGGTGGGCGTGGAATATCAGCCCCTTCGAATTTTAGCTCAAATTCTTTCACTCGGTTCTCTAAGATCCCTCTGCTGGATATACATTCGCTTTGATCTGAGGCCCACGCTCCCAGCTGACTTTCGCGGGGTCTCTTTTTAAAATATGCATCAGATAGCTGATCACTTACGAGGTCTACCCTCCCCTCAATTCGGATCTGTTGTTCAAGTTCCTTCCAAAAAAAGTTGAGGGCAACAAGATTGTTTTCCGACACTTCAAGTCCTTTCCGGCTATTGTAGTTCGTATAGAACACCAGACCATCATCAACAAAGTCACGCAAGTAAACCACCCTGGAAGAAAGTCTATTGCCGGAGCCCAGAGAGGAGAAAACCATTGCGTTATACTCTGTAACGCCTTGGTCAGCTGCATTCTCCAACCATTTCTTTAACAACAGCTGAGGATCCTTCGGAACATCTTTTTCAGAGAGGTTACCTTTTGTAAAATCGTTTCTTTCTTTCATTGCCAATGATATCCCCTCAAATATCCACAAATATTTCTTTCATAATGCTTACTTTTCAGCGTATTTATCACGCACATGAAGTTATCGTTAGATCTAGCATACAAAACACCACCTGAATGGGCAACTCAGGTAATGGATGACTTTCCATTTTTTCTGCAAGACCACGCAGATTGCGAAAGAAAGGCAAGTTCAATGGCCATGAGCTTTGTTGCCAAATGTCCTGATAAAATTGAGATCATACCCGAATTGATCGAAACAGCTTTAGAAGAGCTGGAGCATTTCAAGCAAGTTTATGCGATCATGGAAAAACGCGGAATAAAGTTGCGAAGTGAAATGCCAAAAGACCTGTATATAAAGCAATTGATCGAATCGTGCAGGTCTGGTAGTGATGACCGATTGCTAGACAGGTTGTTACTTGCCAGCATCATAGAATGTCGTGGCGCTGAACGTTTTAGGTTGATAGCGGAAGAGCTAAAGGAGGCCGAATTAAAAAATTTCTACAAAGCATTGTGGATATCCGAAGCCAAGCATGGCCATATTTTTGTAAAATTTGCCTTAAATTATTGGGACAAACAGGAAACTTACAGTCGATTGAAGGAATTAAACGAAATCGAAGGAGAAATTTGTAGTAGAATGAAGTGGACACCAAGATTGCATTAATGTTCAATTTTAACAACATAAACAAGCTCGAACCCAAAAAAGGCCGAATACTGATCAGTGAGCCTTTTCTTGAAGACGAATACTTTAAGAGGTCTGTCATTCTTTTGTGCGAATGTAACGAAGAGGGGGCTTTCGGATTCATATTGAACAATATGATGAAGATCGAGCTTAGTGAGTTGGTGGAAGGAATAGGAATTACAGGGTTCAATATGAGTCTGGGTGGTCCGGTTCAGACAAGCAACTTATACTATGTTCATACGCTC
Organism: Flavobacteriales bacterium; assembly: GCA_014239715.1. The sequence continues at coordinate 320 of JAAZYJ010000212.1, read as the reverse complement.
GCAGAAGATATTCCTGGAAGTGTCGAGGTTCTGCCCGGCCTTTTTGTAGGAGGAGATTTCGAAATATTGAAAGCTCGCATCGCTTTAAATGAAATTGACACTGATCAAATTAGGTTTTTCCTGGGATACTCCGGGTGGTCACCTAATCAGTTGGATGAAGAGATGCTTCAGGGCTCTTGGTTTGTGTCTGAAGTAGAAGCTCAGCAGGTTATGGCCGGAAAACAAAAGAAGTTCTGGAACGAAACACTTGTTCAGATGGGAGGAAAATTCGGTATGATCTCTAATTTTCCTGAAAATCCTCAATTGAATTAGATTCACTT
>JAAZYJ010000039.1 GCA_014239715.1 Flavobacteriales bacterium | reverse complement strand
TTTTCTTAAAATGTTCATTTTAAAGCTCGGGGTTCTGGATGGGTATTATGGTTGGGTGATCGCCAGGAACTCAGCACATTCCACATTTTTAAAATACGTGAAGCTGCGAGAGATCCAGAAAAAGAGCTAATCCTTTTTTGCCGTAAATCGCTGGAAAAGGAACCAGCAATTGAAAAAACCGAAAAACGTAACTCCAGGTTGGGTCTCGAGGGTATTCTCTGCCAGAAATGACAACGATGCAATAAGAAAAAAGGATATATAAATAATATTCCAATTCTCCTTCTTCAACAACGGACAGAACAGAGCGACAACAAAAATGAAAAACCCGATCAATCCGGTCTTCACCCAGGTCGACAAAAACTCATTGTGAGATCCAAGCCTCCAGTTCATGTCAAGTACCGAGTTGGTTTGCTCATACATCCTTTGCATTTCGTTCTTTCCATCTCCCGTACCCACGCCAAAAAACAAGTTTTTCTTTATGAGCTCTTTGGCTGTTTTCCAGAACTCCAAGCGCATAACTACACTATTGCCACTGGGGTTGGACCCGTTGTTATATGCATTGAACTCCCAGAATATCTCATTCAATCGTTTCGCTATTCCCATTTTAGGGATTACCGAAGAGGGCATTCCGGATTCGATAGCTCGGATATCCGAATCAGACAATGCTTCAACTCCGTCCCTATCCTTACATGTACCTTTGGATGTTAAATATCTGATCAGTGTAGCTTCTAGTTTCTGCCCTTTCAGGTCCCGGCCCTTAATGTCCATATCCGACCTATCGTTCCATGCACTCCTCATGCCATCGAAATGAATATTTCGCCAAATGTAATTGTTGTTCTCCAGCTGCGTATTGTTCAAATCGTTGAAATAGAGCTCTCCCGAATCTGTGTTCTTCAACGGTGAATTACAGTTCATGTCGTTCACTTTAAAATAGTCCATCTGAGCACTGATCACATAGGTTATACCTCCTGAGATCATCAGAATTGTTAACACCATGACAATATACTTTGAGGTATGTCGCTCCAGTTTTTTCCACAAATAGAACCCGAACAGTCCCGTAAGAATGAATAAGATCGTAAAGCCGGTTGCAGATTGAATGAGATACAGGAATCCAATAAACCAGCAAATACAAAGTATATAGATCAATCTGTTTTCTTTTCTACCAACGATGAAATACAACCCGATCGCAATTGCAACACAGATCAAAAGGCTCAATCTTATGTGAGAAATGAATATCGAGATGTTCCTTACATCGCCAATGTCCATCTTGGTAGGGATCACACCCATAAAAACGCCCAGGCTGATCAGTGTGCTAACTAAAGTTGCTGCAATAAATATTCTGGCGACCCAGACGACTTCCTTTCCACTAAATCTCGGAATACTACCCAAAACGATCGGGAAAAGTAATAGGGGCAGTCTTATCCGCAGCTCTTTCAGACCTTCATTAATGTCTGATGTTCCGATCATCCATATCACGTACATGAAAAAAAGCAATGATAAGATCAAGGGGAGCTTGTTTTCCTTAAGTCGTCTGAACTTATTTTTGAATTTCCCTTCCACCAACCAATTGGCAGCAAGGCTAATTGATGAAACGCTCATCATGAATTCTGAGGTGGACAATCCGATCACCAGCAGAAATATGGATGCCAGATAAATGTAATGATGAGCCCGGTCTCCTAACAAATCTTACTTTTTATTAATGGAAGTACCTTCCAGAATTCCATTGTATCTGGTCGAATCAGCCAAAACTGAAATCGCGCTTACAACATACGGGTCTCTCTTAACAGCTACCTCAATCCTGCCGTTCTGATAATAATATCTAGACACGATCTCATTTTCCAGTATCTCAATGATCTCGTCTTTGTATCGTTGAAGGTCGGAAGATTTGTCTGCCGACAGCTTGGCCTTTAATGCCTCTATTTCTTCTTTGGAATCTTCGTAATATTTCTCCTCTTTGGCAATCTCCGTTAGTGACGCCAGATACTCCTCCGACTCATTGTTGTACTCGTAATCTTTGTCCTTCAAAAAATCTACGAATCCGGCATACGTTTCGTCAGAAACTTCAAATTCCTTTGCGGGAACAATACTGTCATGACTCCTTTTGAATTTTGTTGCAAAATTGAATATTAGGTTTTTCCTGACCAACGTTTCAGTTAGACGGCTATACATTCCCAGCTCAATGTTAACGTCAGGATCAATTCCGCGGCCATCCTTAACACTCCTGCCATTTTTAGTTTTGAATATTTCGATCAATGAATCCGCTACGGCCGTTCCTCTTCCGTCATCATCAACATCCGAATAGTCCAATCGCTGTATACAACGCCCCGAAGGCGTATAGTATTTGGCAATTGTCAGCTTCACTTTTGCATTGAACTCAAGATTCTTAGTTTGCTGCACCAATCCCTTTCCATACGAATTTCTTCCGATCACCACGCCCCTGTCAAGATCCTGTAATGATCCTGCCACGATCTCTGATGCGGACGCCGAATAGGAGTCAATTAAAACTACAACCGGTATTTCCGTATTCCAGGGTTGATTCTGTGTTTTGTAGGTCCTGTTCACTTCTTCCACCCTTCCTTTGGTCTCAACCACCAAGCTACCTTTATCAATGAAAAAATTAACAATATTAACCGCCTCATTCAGCAATCCTCCACCGTTTCCCCTAAGGTCAATCACCAGCTTTTTCATTCCTTTCTGCTCAAGCTGTATAAGCGCCTCTCCTACTCGCTGGCTGGCTGTATTCGTAAATGAATTTAATTTCACGTAGCCTACTTCACCTTTGTCATCAATAATTCCATGATAAGCAACCTCAGGTAATTTTACATTTTCCCGAGTCAATTCAATCGTAGATATTTCGCCGTCACGATCTATGACCAGCTGAAGCTTGGTTCCCGATTGCCCCTTTAACAATGAGCTTACCTCCTGCGTGGTTTTGCCCTTCATTTCTTTGCCATCTACACGTATGATCTTATCCCCCGCCTCAAGACCTGATTTTTGAGCCGGATAACCATCATAGGGCTCAGTAATAATAATGTAATCCCCATCCGTTCGTATCAAAGAACCTATACCACCATATTCTCCGGTTGTCATTAATCTGTAATCTTCAATTTTCGATTCAGGAATGTAATTCGTGTACGGATCCAGTGACTTCAGCATTGCGTCCAGTCCGGTCTTCATCAGCTTCCCGGGCTCCACCTCCTCCACGTAATACATGTCTACTTCTTTGTAAACTGAACTAAAAATGCTAAGGTTTTTCGTGATCTCGAACAGGTCGGAACCTTGCACATAAGAAAATGAGAAAAACAAAGGACTTCCAATTCCCAAAACCAGGGCAACGGACCATGTTATTACCTTTCTTTTCATGTAATTCGGTTTATTCTTCCTCATTGTTTAACTCCTTTTTTATTTCTTTTTCTAAACGTGATAAAGCTACAATTATTTTATCTTGGAGCTCTGCATGTTCCATTGCTTCTACATTTCTGTAAAGAAAAAAAAGCGCCAGCTTTTTGTTTCTTTCGATAAGAAGTTCATACAGGTCAGATCTGTTGGTCCTGTACGATTCTCTCATCAGCCGCTTTATCCTGTTCCGGTCGGTGGCATTTCTGAATATTTTCTTGGGAACGGAAAATGCAACCTGAACAGGCGATGGAACAGCTGGACTCTGATACTGCCATAAGAGTACCAAAGGCCCGCATTTAATGGAGTTACCATCTTTGAACAAAGCATCCAGAGTAGTCTTACTTTTCAGTCGTTCAGCTTTGCTTAATGTCCGTTTTTGATTCAAGATGTTGTGTTTAGCGTGTTATGCTCCCCATCAATACGCAAGAGGTCTAGTTCTTAAGACCATACTTGGTCTTGTATTTTTCATAAAGCACATCCTGATGATTCCTAAGGCTCATAAACCTACCCTGTACCATTGCAACGGTCAGCTTATTGGTTCTCATGTCCAAAGCATCTCCATCCGATACGATCAGTGTAGCGTCCTTTCCTTCTTCCAGCGTGCCCACAACATCATCAATGCCCAGAATTTCAGCCGTGCTTGAGGTTATGCTAGCAACAGCTTCCTCATAAGTGAGGCCGTAAGCCACTGCTGTTCCGGCATAGAAAGGCAGGTTTCGCAGCCCCATCTGCTCCATATCGCCCGCATTGTTGAGGCAGTATTTAACTCCTGCATCTTTCAATAGCTTCGGCAATTTGTAAGGCAGATCGATGTCTTCTTCTTCGTACATAGGCAAGCTATGCAGCCTTCTAAGCACCACAGCAATATTGTTGTTCTTCAGGTTTTCAGCAACTAAATAGCTGTCGTAGCCTCCAACGAGTATGAGATGCAGAATACCGAACTGCTTTTTGAACTCGATTACATCCTGTAGCTCCTTTACGAAGTCTGCATGAACAAAAACCCTTTTGTCTCCGGTAAAAACAGCTTTCATGGCCTCGTAACGCAGATCTTTGCTCTCAGGGTTCTTACGTTCACTGTAGGCCATCGACTTCAGGAAAAAGTTCTGAAGCTCTTTTTTTCTTGTGTCATATTCCTTATTTCTGACTCGGGTGCGGGTACTCCAATCATATGTATACATCCTGGGCCAATTGATGTGAACGGCATCATCCAGTTTGTAAAGTGCATCTTCCCAGTTCCAACCGTCAAAATGCATAATAGATGAGGTGCCTGAAATACGCCCGCCCCTCGGGCAGATCTGTCCGATCAACACGCCGTTCGTTTTAACGGTTGCGGTTACTCTGGAGTCCGTATTAAATGCAATCGCTGACCTGACGTGTGGGTTCATCCCGCCAACTTCCCGGAAATCTTTTGTAGCCCTGACCGCACCTATCTCCTGCAGACCAACAGTTGAGTTCGGAGCTATGAACCCGGGATAAACGTCTTGACCGCTAATATCAATTATCGTGTCGTAATCTGAATCTTTAATGGTGATCAGCAACGCATTTCTGACCATTGTGATCTTCCCTTTATGAATGGCAACAGCCGATTTATTGATAGTATCTCCATTCCCAATATGCGCTTTTCCATTCAGCAGCAAAATCCGCATATCTGTAGTTTCGCCCGGAGGATCAACCTGCGCCAGTAAGGTGCCGGAACCAACCAACAACACAAATATTAATGCAAGTGATATTCCTTTAATTCCCATCATCAGTGAATACATTACAATCGTGGATCCTGTTCTTTTTTCCTTTGATCTTCTGAGTCGGCACACCCGACAACTTCGCTTTCAACATTTTGGCAACAAGTCTCGCCCTTTCTGCGGCTATTTCTTTTCTGAGCTCAATATCTCTCTTACTGTCGTACATCACGTATCCATCAACTATGGTCTGCTCAGCTTTACTATACACGGATAAAGGATGCCCAGACCAAACAACAATATCAGCATCTTTACCAACTTTCATACTGCCTACCCTGTCATCAATGTGCAATAGCTTTGCCGGATTCAATGTGACCATCTTCAAAGCGTCCTCTTCGCTCATACCTCCGTACTTCATTCCTTTCGACGCCTCCTGATTAAGTCTTCGTGCCATTTCTGCATCATCTGAATTAACTGCCGTAACTACTCCCATCTGGTTCAACAGACTCGGGTTGTGCGGGATCGCATCTCTTACCTCATATTTGTATGCCCACCAATCCGAAAACGACGACCCTCCTGCTCCATGCTCTTTCATTTTGTCAGCTACCTTATATCCTTCCAGAATGTGTGTAAATGTGTTAATTCTGAAGCCCATCGAATCCGCAACTTTCATTAGCATATTGATCTCTGACTGAACGTATGAATGACAGGTTATGAATCGTTCTTTTTTGAGTATCTGAGCCAACACCTCCAGCTCCAGGTCTCTTCTTGGAGCAGTGATCGGAGCAGCATTTTTTCTATTTCCTTTATTGTTCTGAAAGGCGGTCCACTTCTTATCGTATTCGCGTGCTCTTATAAAGTGATCATAGTAAACCTGCTCTACCCCCATTCTGGTTTGAGGAAAACGGATGTTGTTGTAGGAACCCCAGTTGCTTTGCTTGACATTCTCACCCAACGCAAACTTTATAAAAAGAGGCATCTCCCTATACTTCATCTGCTCCGGAGTCCAACCCCATTTCAGTTTGATCACCGCACTTTGACCGCCAATGGGATTGGCAGAACCATGCAGTAGCTGTGAGGAAGTAACTCCACCGGCAAGCTGACGATAGATGTTAATGTCGTCCGAGTTCACTACTGTTGCAATACTCACTTCGGCTGAAGAGGCCTGGCCACTTTCATTGACACCACGCGAAACAGCAATGTGTGAATGCTCGTCGATTATTCCCGGAGTAACATGCTTGCCCTTCGCATCGATCACAATGGTCTTTGGATCAACTACATCCAGAATATCTCCGATCATTTTAATTTTACCATCTCTGATCAGCAGATCCTTTTCCTGTAGAATCCCCTGTTCTTCATTCGTCCATACCGTTGCATCTTTGATCAATATTTGCCGGCGAACCGGGAGTGAATCCCAACCATAAGCCATCATGGGATAAGTTACTGTTCCTATTCCTGTTGTGTCCGGCTTGATCGATCCGTTGTTTGTCGTCCCTTTTTCCTTATGCTCGCTCTTTTTTATAGCTGCCCATTTTGCCCAGCTTCCATCAGGAAGGGTTCCGTACCCTTCCCATATTCCGCTTTTGGAATGAACCGTTCCGGATAGAGAATAGAATTCGTCGGCAACCTTAAAGGTTAGTGAAACCTGCCTGTCTTTAACAGACAAAAGTCCTTTTACTTTTTTATTCCGGGTAACCTTTATCGGTTTGTGATTTACCTCATCCAGCACCAGGTCTCCACTCTCAGAAACGCTATCTGAAACAAACTTGTATTCTATCGTTGCCTTAGGCTGCTTGACCTTTCCGGAGACTATTAGCGTGCGATCATTTTCCTGTATTTTCAGCTTATAAGTACCTCTGACATCAACCATATCCATAGGATAGATGATAAACTCATCGCCCTGCACCCAATTGGAGTGGATGATCGTTTTTTTATCAAACAGCTCACCTGACGTAATGAGGAAATTGGCAAGCATACCCACGCCTAAACCGCCTACCAGGTCCTGTGCACCGATAAGACTGGCCGGCGTACTGGTAAGTGCAGTGAGTGCATCTGTCTTTGACCATCCTCTGGCGATTGCTTTTCTGACATTGCCAAAAAAGTCACCTTTCTTTTTCAGGCCGTATGAGGTGATCGCGAAATCAATGCTATTATCGGCAAGAACTTTCGGATTACTTGGTGCCAGCTCCCAGTGCTTCATTTGTGCCAGTGTCACCAAACGCGCTGCATACGGGTCTGAAACATCATATGGTTTTGGAAAATCGACAGGTACGATCAATGTCCCTCCGGTGGCCTTAATTTCTTTGGCTCTCTGGTATTCATCTCCGGCCCCTTTAAACACAAACTGATGTCCGAATTCGTCACCAATTGTATCAGCCCTCAGTATTGTCAGCTTGTCATTGGCCTCAACTATCTGTGGTAAAGCCGTATTTCTCTGAAAAGCTTCAAGACTTTGATCCAAAGCAAGTTCTTTCTTGTTTTCACTGTAATAGTTCGCATCACAAAAGGTTTGCCTTAATAAAGCAATTGCCCCCATTAAAGATGAGGGATACCTCTGTTTGGAAGATCCCTTGGAAAAAGAGTAATGCGTGCTTGCTTCGGGTTTCAGTACCAAGGTGCCGTCCTTACCGTTGTTCAGTGAAACCAAAGCAGAAGTTCCTCTGGCTACCCCATCCATTTTGTGCGTCAGAACACTTCCGAAACCAATTGCTCGAAGCTCTTTTGCCATTTTTTCATTAGCAGTAAAATGAGCTGCAGTGTTGTATTCAGGCTTTACTGCCTCATTCCACCCGAACGCACCTTTCTTTTTTGTTTCGAGCTGCGGTTTTGGATCGTATTTTACCTGCTTCGACTTTGGCTGGCCATAATCAGAATAAACATCAACAAAGGACGGGTAGATGTGCTTGCCTTTCATGTCGTATTCAACTGTGCCTTTAGGGAGTGCCAGCACCACACCGACCTTAACGATCTTACCATTCTGTACCAGCAGGGTTCCTTTGGTGGTTATGGATCCACCCAAATGCAAAGTGGCATTGGTAAATGCATAATACAGGTCCTTTTGTTGTTTCACCCCGTTTGTAGGGTACAGATTCACGTCCTGCGCACACACCGGGGTCAAAAAGCAACACAATAAGAGGAGTATTGTATGTCTCATCATCTGATAAAGTCCGAGCAAATTTAGATTAATTCTACAAAGAATCTGAATTCCTTTGGCGACACATCATATGGATGCCATCTT
>JAAZYJ010000040.1 GCA_014239715.1 Flavobacteriales bacterium | reverse complement strand
GGTTGTTCGAATTTGCTCAGCACAGTCAGATCAAGCTGTCTCTCTTTGCCCTCTACCAAGAGGATGACTATCTCTCCGAACTGATCATCTGGCATCGCAGCGAAAAAGAAGTTTCCGTTCAATGTATGTCCCATCTTTTTTTCTATTTGTTCAGGAAACACTTTGATCCCTCCTGTATTTATGACATGGTCCTGCCTGCCTATCCAACGAAATGAATGGTCATCCACTATTTCGACAATATCGTTTGTGATCAGGTTTGTCAAACCGAGACTTTCCGAGTTGATCACCAGACACATGCTATCGTCCATCCTAAAAGTGACATCTCCCACAGCACGAAAAACATTGCTTTTATTTGTTCCATTGAGCCGCATTAAAGCTACATGCGTTGCTGTTTCGGTCATTCCAAACGTTGAATAACAGTTTGTTTTGACATGTTGTAGTTGATCTTCCAGGTCCATTCCGACAGGTGCCCCACCAATTATCAAATTCTTCACGTCATTGAGTCTTCCCTGATCATCAGAAAGCACTTTATTCACCTGAGCCGGAGTCATCGCAGAGAGACTAATAGGACCCGGATACGCTAACATAGGTGAAACAACTGGCTCTTCAACCACCACATTTGCACCGGATATAATTCCTCTGACGAGCATCATTTTCCCTGCAATAAAGCTAACCGGCAAACAGAGATGAATGGTTGATTCGCTGTCTAAAGAAAAATATTCACAGGTGGCTTGCGCACTATTACGCATCACATTTTTATTCAGATTCAGCTTCTTTGGCTTCCCTGTACTTCCAGATGTAAAAACAGTAATTTCAGTTGAAGGCGAAAACCACTCCTTCAGGAACTCAAATATTTGCGCTCGTATCCCTTCACATTCAGTGATCAACCCACCAAAATCTTCTTGTGCACCGTATTCAACACCATCTATTTTTATTGACCCTATCACTTTCAACTATTCAATATTGAACAAACTTAGATCCCATGACCTTTCACTGGAATGACCTAATTTGCCATTTGATACAAAAAGAGGTGACCCGATGTTGTTGGTAAACAAGTGACCTGTTCCCAGTCCCTGGGGCATTTTGTTTTTGTACCCATGCAGCCACTGCGCAATTCCATTTAACCCAATGTTAGACTCTAATGCACTTGTTGCCCACCATTCGACATTGAGTGCTTCCGCAGTAGAGATCCAATCATCAGCGCCGCTAAATCCACCATGTAAGCTTGGTTTCAGCACAATGTAATGTGGCCGGATCTCCTTAAGCAGCTTCATTTTCATGTTGGAGTCAAAAACCCCTATGAGCTCTTCATCCAAAGCAATGGCCAATGGCGAGTATTCACATAATTCTGCCATTTTCTCATACTGTCCCGGTCTAATAGGTTGTTCTATCGAATGAAGGTCAAACTCTGACAACCTTTTGAGTTTATCAAGTGCTTCATCACATGAAAAAGCCCCGTTGGCATCTACTCTGATCTCAATTATATCCCTTGAATACTGATCCCTAATATACTTCAGTAATGATAGCTCTTCATCAAAATTGATCGCTCCGATCTTTAATTTAATGCAGCTAAAACCAGCTTCAACCTTTTCGTCGATCTGTTCTTTCATAAATGACTTCTCCCCCATCCAGATCAAACCGTTGATTGAAATTTCCTCACCTTCAACAAACCCATTGTCAAAATTCTTCTTGCCTTTATGGTGCAGATCGAGGAATGCCAGTTCCAACCCAAAAGCTATCGAAGGCCAACACAATAAATTTAGATCTTCGATGGAATTATCTATACTCAGAAGATCAATAGAAGTACAGATCTCAGTTAACATCATCTCAAATTCCTCAACGGCATCAAGACTTAACCCTTTTATAAGCGAGCATTCGCCAATTCCTACAACTTTTTCGTTATCCGTATCCCATAATTTTATGAACCAACTTTCTTTAGTAGCGAGCACACCTCTGGAAGTGCCGCTAGGTGATCTAAAGTTCAGGGTATGTTTAAAACAACTGGCTTTCAGCATTGAAAATAATACATGTTGCACCATCAATCTGTATCGACAATTCTACTTTAATCACCGCCAAATCAATGCAAAATATTTAATCGTAAATCTAACGATTGAAAATTAAAATGCACAACCTACACAAATTGTATGCGGATCAACAAAGTGATCACTTTAAGAAATATTGGCTATATTCAATACTGAAAACAATAACAAATTAACCTAATCGGATATGAAAAAAATTTTACTCTTTAGTCTATTTTGCGCTTTAATAAATTCAACTTATGCGCAAGCTGTTGTTACCGGAATTAGTCCTTCCAGCATCCAGGGAAATTATGATTTTGGCGTTCAGGTCGCATGTGGTGTATGGCCCGGCGAAGCTGATGATGGAACCTGG
>JAAZYJ010000041.1 GCA_014239715.1 Flavobacteriales bacterium | reverse complement strand
TCATCATTGAACCGTCCTCAGCTGTGCCTCTGGCAGCACTAATTAAAAACAAGGCAAACTTTAAGAATAAACATGTAGGGATAATTGTTTCGGGAGGAAATGTTAATCTGAGCGAATTGCCCTTCGCATAAAAACTAAGCCGGGAGACCTTTACTTTAATTTTCAGATCGTTTGCTGTAGGTAATTATCCGATTTAGAGTGCATCGAATCCTTTTTCATCCGAGCGGTCTTTTTTTTACCTTCCATGGCAAAAGATATTAAACCGGTTATCAACGGGTGTGGCATAGCTTCGGTAGAACTAAGCAAAGGATTAAACATGGCCGATATAAAAAAATCATTTCTTTCGTATTCGAGGGCCTGCAGGTTTTGTTCATCATCTGATCCGCAAAAATTAACCCCTTTTTCTTTAAGGTCGTGGGCAAAATTTGGATCTAATTGAAACTCATTTCCAGAGTATTCGTGACTCGTTCTTCTGCCGTAACAATCGTAAATCTTACAGTCTTCATCAAAGTAGATCAGCTTTTGTTCAACGAGATTCTGAATGTTCAGTTTTTCATTTTGCTTGTCGACATCCGGCTTCACAGATCTGAACCCAAGAACATTTTCGAAGAGGTCTATTAGTACGAACCTATACGTTTTATCAACTGCCAAAAAGGGGATGTTTTCAGACCGTATGTATTCAATAGCTTTAAGAATGGTATATGGGTCCTGATAAGGGCCATTTGCCAGATAAACAGCGGAGTAATTGGAAAGTGCTGCCGGCATATCCTCCGCCAGATCAGTGGAATTTACCCAGAATGTGTTAATACTAAAGTCGAAATGCTCCTCACAATGACGAAACGCTGCATTCGTATGCAGATGACTTTGAATTTTGAAACTGTAATCGCCAATAATTGCAATATTCACCGATCTAAACATATCTTATGTCCTAACGCACTTATTATGAATAACATGCGTATTAATTCGATTTAAGTTAACGAATGCATGTTGAAATGGTTTCATTATTATGTTAACTAATTGGTAATTAATGACTAATGCATCTAATAGCTATCCCAACGTGCTTTTTTACCCCTGACGTCAAAATGTACGACCATCGTCCCCGGATACCTGCCAATGCCTCCTCGGTCCTGAATTACTTTTTTATCCAATAGGTCTAACACGATCTGTTTATCGCTTTTATTCTCTTTTCCATCTTGATTTATGTCTGAAATCAATATGTCTACTGCTTTTCCGGCAATGTGCTGACTTCTTGATGCTCCACCGATAAGCTTGTTATGAGCAGGATGTCTGTGTCCGTTTCTAACCTCAAACCCGTCAGGGTTAAACCCATTTTTGCCCAGCTCTGTTTTAAGCTCAAGAAGTTTGTAGAGCAAGTGTTTGTCAATCAACCATATTTGTTGATAACTTTTTCTCTTTAGGTCGATTTTAGTATGTCGATATCCATCGTGGGTCAAAAGGCTGCCCAGTCTGATTGACCCAACAATGAACTTTGAGGCATCATGTTCTCTGATCCGGTAAAAAGTGCCGTCTTCTACCATTTTTTTAAAAACACCAATATTTCCCGTCCTTTCCTTGTAGCTATCGGAAAGGTCAGAATACGTTAGCTTTTCCAATGTGGATAGCACACTGTCGATCTCCTCCTTACTTTCAACAGGTTTTTGACCGGAGATCTTGTCGTATTGCCATTGCGAACACGAACAGAAAAGTGCGATTAAAAAAATCAATGGTTTCAGCTTCATGGTATTTAATACCGTGTTGGTAAGTGAGGTAACCCTATGCGTAGTTAATAATGCTGTATTAACAACTAAAGAGTAACAATCAGAAATTAGTGACGATATCCTGTTAATTTCGGACATGTCTTTGCGTGTTCTTAATTGGTCGTGGATCCTCTTCTTTTTTGTCGGTTGTGCCGAGACGGACCCCCCTATGGCAATAGAGGAGAAGCTTTTATTTTATGGTGTTGACACGGCCTGGGCAGATTCTACTCTTGACCGACTTTCACTGGAAGAAAAATTAAACCAGCTTATTTTGATTGAAGCTGATTGGTTGGATACCGCATTTGTTTCAAGAGAGTATGCAGGAGTTATTTTGAACGGAAGAAAAGAAGCCTTAATTGCAGCATCCAATCTGAATCGAGACCAGGACCTTCCGAGCTTTATTGGGTCAAGAGCTCTTGAATTTGCAGGGCTCACTGCCGCACAAAATGTGAAGAGTGCAAACATCTTCGGGCTTTCAGAAGAAACTCTTGACAGCACTCTTTCAATTGAACGTGCGATAAAGAGATATTTTGGGATTAATTTCTCCTATACAACTGGGGCATCAGTAGATTCGACTTTTCACCCCTTGTTTGATTCTCCTTCCAGGCATGCCCGGATAAGTAGAGTAAGGATGAGAAACGCACTTTCAGACAGGATGGTTCATGTTGCAGGGGCTTTCCATTTTCCCTTGAATGACACAACCCCTGTTTGTCAGAGTGGCGAACAGGAAAATAAATTTATTGGAAGTTTAATTGATTCCGGACTCATTTCAATTGGGTTGGACAACAGCTCATTTAATGGGGAGACGCCTCTGGCTACGGGTAAAAAAATGGTAATGAACCAGCTCGACTATGGAGGCCTTATTGTTTCATCACCAATTGAGCTAAGCGATTCCAATGGCATTGAAAATGCATTCAGCCTGGGGGCAGACTTAATCTGTGTGTCCGCAAAGGACTCGATGCGTATCAACCGATTTAAGCAGCGTATTGCAGAAAAAATAGCGAACAATACTATCAGGGTATCGGAAATAAATAGGCGGGTTAGAAAAACACTTATTGCTAAAACCTGGATGATAAAAAACCTTGATTCTGTCAGCATACAAGAGTATCTGAAACAATTCTACATTCCCACCAAAGGGATCGCGCAACAAATAAAAAAAGAGGCGATCGTACTTTTAAAGAACCGCAAAAACAGAATCCCGATTACTGATATTGCTGAAGAAAAAACGTGCTTCATCAAATATGGTAAATCGAAATATGGAGGACTTCTTAATCAGCTCAACACGTATGAAAAGGTGTCTTACCAAAGAGCAAAAGAAGGGAGATTGAATCCAAATCACTACAGATCATATGGAAAATTAATACTGCTGGTAGAGCAAAAATTGGATTCATCGAACTCGAAAGACCTGATCGCAACTACAAAATTGGAAGAGAGCCATGACCTGATCATTGTCAATGTTGGCAATCCGGAAAACCTGAGTTTTTTGGAAAATTTTTCAACACTTATTCAGGTAGTGGGTAAGGAGCTGGTAGATCCTCAAAATTTGGCGGAAGCCATCTATGGGGGCATTGCAATCGGCGGATGCTTGCCGGAAGCGTATGGCGCGTTCCCCGTCTGTCATGGACTGAGATCTGAAAAAACCCGCTTGGAATATGCCATACCTGAAGAAGCCGGGATCCACTCCGACTCGTTATTGGTGATTCGGTCAATTGCTCGTGCGATGGTTTTTTCAAATGCCGCTCCAGGATGCCAGATCATGGCGATAAAGAGTGGTAAAATTATCTATCACAGATCCTTTGGGCATCACACTTATGACAAAATCATTCCTGTCGCAAATACAGATGTTTACGACCTGGCCTCACTTACAAAAATATTGTCTACTACGCCCGCATTCATGAATTTTTACGAGCAAAAAACGTTTCTGCTGGAAGATTCGCTTGGTAAACATTTACCGGATTCATTAATAAGAATACTTGGTAAAAAAAGCGCTTTCCAGAACATTGCTTTCAGAGAACTACTTGAGCATAAATCCGGTGCGGCTTCCGGGTTGAGGCTAAAATCCTATACAGAATACCAAAATGATTCAGTTGGCAAATGGGACAAGTATTACTGCGACCAAAAGAACGATGATTATAACATTATGCTGGCAGAAAACTTCTATATGGATCGCGATCAGCTGGATTCTCTTTGGTTCATGATGAACAGTGTAACTCTTGACCCCGAAAAACCATACAAATACAGTGATATTAATATGAATATGCTCTATATGCTTATGAAGGGAAAAATTCCGGCAGGACAGCCCTATTCTCGCTATATGGACAGTATGTTTTATAAGCCGATGGGCCTGGCAACAATGTGCTTTCACACCCTTCAAAAATTGGACTCAGCCGCGAACAGAATAGCCCCTACGGAATATGACACGTATTGGAGAGGGTCAGTGCTGAAAGGATTTGTGCATGACCCGACGGCCGCGCTATTCGGAGGAGAGGCTGGAAGTGCAGGATTATTTGCAAGTGCAGAAGATGTGGGTGTCTTTTGTCAAATGTTACTGAATGGCGGGGAGTACGGCGGGCGCCGTTTCTTTAAAAGCTCTACGGTTAAGCTGTTTACAGACTTGCAACCTCTTACCGCTAGAGGATTAGGGTTTGATAAACCAACCGGGAAAAGATCCAGTACAAAGGCCATGTCTTGTCCGATCGTGGCGTATGGACATACAGGGTTTACCGGAATTTGTGCTTGGGTAGATCCAGAGAATGAATTGATCTTTGTCTTTTGCAGTAATCGTGTTCACCCAAGCTCTTTGAACAATAAGATCAACACCTCTTCTATCCGATCAAGGATCCATCAGGTATTCTACGATCAGATATTGGATGGAAGTGTGAAACCGGACACCTTATTGTTAGAGTAGTATAGGGAAAACCAAGAAGGTTTTCCTGGTGATAAACATTGTAACGATAAACTGTTCATAGGTTATAGAGTGAAAATTGATTGGTATTATTTCTGTTGCTACTTTAGTTGCAGGATTTGAAATAAATGAAGTATATAGTAGGAGCATATCTAGCAACGATCAGCTATATGGGTTTTGCCCAAAATGAAGGCTATTCGAACACAATAAGTGGCCTTTTGGGCACAAAAATCGTACAGACATACTGGGACTACGATAGCACTGTGCTGAGGAGTGAGGGCCGCGTCAATAGCAAAGGATGGAACGATATTGGAACCAAGCAAGGCAGGTGGTTGTTTTATTACGAGAATGGAAAGAAAGAGGAAATAGCTCACTTCGACCGCTGTCAGCTGAACGGTAAGGTATCACGGTATTATGAAAACGGGAACCTGCAACAGACCGGTTGGTTCAAATGGGGCATCCAGGATAGTATCTATTCCGCGTTCTTTGATGATGGGGCTCCTGCAGAAGAAGGAAATTATCATTTAGGTGAGGAGACGGGCAATTGGACCGTTTGGTACAAACCTTCAAAAGAATTTTCGAGTCATCAAATTCAGGAGCAGTTTGAGTACAAAGACTCTGTGAAATACCTTTGGAATTATTGGTACGAAGATGGGCAGCAAGCCATAAAAGATGGAGAGGGCGCATTGGAATCACATCACAGTGAATTCACGATAAAAGAAAAAACAACTTATTCAGGAGGGCTTATGACTGGGCCATACGAAAAATATAATCCAGCAGGTAAGCCTAGAGTTATTGGGCAGCATCTGGAAGGGAAGAAAGTCGGACATTGGAAGTTCTACTTTATTGATGGCACGGCACTTGACAGAGAAGCAAGCTTCACAGATGGGTTATTGGATGGAGAATACAAAGCTTATTTTAAAACCGGAATTGTCTTAAGAGAGGGAGCCTGGAGCATGGGGAAAAAGACCGGTCATTGGATTTGGAGAGACCGAAATGGTCAGCTGGATATGGAAGGTGACTTTAATTTGGATTTGCAAAATGGAACGTGGACGCACTACTACCCGGATGGCAAAGTTCATTATACGGGTGATTATCTGAACGGCTTAAAAACAGGGGAATGGGAATATTTTTATGCCGATGGATCAAAATGGAAAACTGGAGAATTTGTGGCTGATATAAAAGATGGGCAGTGGTTGACTTGGTTTGAAAGCGGTGTAATGCTGCAGAGAGGCAATTATAGTTCGGGCAAAGAAGACGGAAACTGGACAAGCTGGTATGAGAATAAGAATAAAAAGGATGAGGGAGAGTATAAGGAAGGATTAATGAATGGAAGCTGGAAGGGTTGGTACCCTAATGGAACACTATCTTACGCAGGCTCATACGAGAGAGACATGAAAACATCTTTGTGGAAGTATTATTTTGATAACGGCAAATTGAGGGATGAAGGGAGCTGGAAGATCACAAAAAACAAAAGCAAAATGGAAGAAATAATTCTTGAGCAATCCCGGTATACCGAATTGAGCTATAAAGATGGGAGCTGGAGGTCATACAGTCAGGTTGATGGAAAAATTACTGCTGAAGGGCCTTATAAACTAGGCAAGAAAGACGGTGTGTGGAAGCACTACTATCCGGGAGGGATAATAATAGCGTACAAAAACGAGTTCAAGGAAGGAAAACTGCATGGTCAAACAATTCAATTCGGAAGAAGAGGGGCTCGACTGTCAGAAACGAACTACAAGGAAAACAGGACCCATGGCTCAATGATCATTTATGGTAAAAGAGACAAGATAATTTATCATGCTGTCTACAAGAATGGGACACTGGATGAAGTGCTCATTGAAAAAGGAGGAGGAGCAAGAAAAAGATAATTTGTATTCGGTAGAATATTTAGTATATTTGTGCCATCAAATAATGATTGCAAAAGAATAAGTGGGGACGAAAGTCCCCCTTTTTTGTGAAAAAAACAGGCTATTTGATGGCCATATGATAAGTAAAGAAACTGTAATAGAGTTAGCACAGGAACGAATAAATGAGCTTGAAAAAGGGTTGTTTATCGTGGATATTAACATATCAAGTGCCAATAATATTCAACTGTTCTTGGACTCAGAATCAGGAAAGGTGTCAATTCAGGATTGCGTCTCAGTAAGCCGCAATATTGAACACAATCTGGATCGAGATCAGGAAGATTTTCAGCTTTCCGTTTCTTCAGCTGGAATGGATCAACCCTTCAAGGTGCACAAGCAGTACATCAAGAACATAGGTAGGGAGGTAAAAGTGATCTTTAATGAACATGGCAGTCAGGAGGGCAAAATAATTGCCGTTGACAGCGAAAAAGTAATACTGGAGCAAGAAACAAAAGAAAAGATTGAAGGAAAAAAGAAAAAGGAACTCGTGGTTAATAAATACGAGATTCCGTTTACTGATATAAAACAAACAAAACTTGTTATTTCATTTAAATAAGACATGCAATGGACACGGCAAACTTGATTGAGTCATTTTCGGAGTTTAAAGAATTCAAGAACATAGATCGCGTGACGATGATGAGAATTCTAGAGGACGTTTTTAGGTCAATGCTCAAGAAAAAATATGGTACGGATGATCACATTGATGTAATAATCAATGTTGATAAAGGAGATTTGGAAATTTGGTTGAATAGAGAGATCGTTTACGACGGTGAAGTAGAAGATCAAAATACCCAGATTTCCTATTCAGATGCTATTAAAATAGAACCAGACTTTGAAGTAGAGGAAGAGGTATCTCAGGAGATCAAATTCGATGATTTTGGAAGGAGAAATATTTTGTCGCTCCGACAAAATCTAATTGGTCGAATTCTGGAACTTGAAAAAGACCATATTTATAAGAAGTATAAGGAAAGAGTCGGCGAGATCATTACTGGTGAGGTATACCAAATATGGAAAAGGGAGATCCTTATTTTGGATGATGAAGGGAATGAATTAATTATGCCGAAGTCTGAACAAATTCCAACGGATTATTTCAAGAAAGGGGACAGCATTAGAGCAGTTGTATTAAAGGTTGATCTAAGAAACAATAATCCCGTAATTATTCTTTCAAGAACAGCCCCTGAATTCCTTGAAAGGCTGTTTGAACTTGAGGTTCCGGAAGTGTTTGATGGCTTGATTACAATAAGAAAAATAGTTAGAGAGCCGGGAGAAAGGGCTAAGGTAGCTGTTGAATCTTATGACGATAGGATCGATCCTGTTGGAGCGTGTGTCGGAATGAAAGGATCGAGAATTCACGGAATTGTTCGTGAATTGAGAAACGAAAATATTGATGTGATCAACTGGACCAACAACATGCAACTGCTGATCACAAGAGCACTAAGCCCTGCAAGAATCGTGTCGATGGAAATTGACAATGAAGGTGGTCGTGCTGATGTTTACCTAAAGCCGGATCAGGTTTCTCTTGCAATTGGTAAGGGGGGTCATAACATAAAACTGGCAAGCAAACTTGTCGAATTGGAGCTCGATGTTTATCGTGAAGGTACGGAAGCCATTGATGATGTGGATCTGGAAGAATTTGCAGACGAGATAGATCACTGGATATTGGATCAGCTGAAGTCAATTGGCTGTGATTCAGCAAGGTCAGTCCTAGAGATACCTGCAGAAGATTTAGCGAAAAGAACTGATTTAGAAGAAGAAACGATTGGAACGGTTATTAAGATCCTACAGTCAGAATTTGATTAATTAGATGGGATTCCATCAAACTAAATTGAGCGAGAAATACGAAAAGGCTCAATGAGTATTATTTTAGGCGATAATTATTATTTATGGCAGCACCAAAAAGGTTAAGTAAAGTAGCGAGAGAGTTGAATGTTGGTATCAGTACCATCGTTGAATTCTTGTCTGAACAAGGGAAAGACATTGACACCAGTCCAAACACTAAACTGGATACGGATGTTTATGATCTGCTGCTGAGCGAGTTTCAGGCGGATAAAGGTGCTAAGGTTAAGGCTGATGAGGCAAGCCGCCAAATAACAGAGGAGAGAAAGACCATTACAATTGATAGGCCAGAGGAAGAAGCTGCCGCTGAAAAAACGGAGACTATTGCTCCGAGTGAAAAGCTTTCAGGACCTTCAGTTGTTGGCAAAATAGATCTGGATAAAGTTGAGACCTCTGCAAGACCAACTAAAAAAGAGAATAAGCCTGAACCCGAACCCGAACCCGAACCCGAAAAACCTGCAGAAACAGTGAAGCAGGAGGTTAAGGAAGAAGTTAAGAAACCTGAAACTAATACTGAGAAGCCGGTTGAGACAATAAAGGCCCAAACAAAAAAATTAACCGGACAAACGGTTTTAGGTAAGATCGAACTCCCTGTAGAAAAGGAAAAGGACAAAGAAAAGCCAAAGCAAAAGCAAAAGG
>JAAZYJ010000054.1 GCA_014239715.1 Flavobacteriales bacterium | reverse complement strand
CTCATTGTCGTTTTCAGCAATGGCATCTTGGATCCTCTCTGGGAGCTCATCAAAATATCCATCAGGTGCTTTGCCTAATTGCTTTTTCTCAATGCCAAAAAGCGTAGGAGCCAGTTTTTCTAACTCTTCTTTATCGTTATATTTTTCTTTAGGCGTCATGCTCCTTAGACAATGAATAGCATAAATGGTTTAATCTTCTGTAAGAAATTGCTCAATTTTTTTAACTGCGTGATGATAAGACGCTTTTAAACTACCCACGGAAGTTCCCAGCATTTCCGATATTTCACTATATTTTTTTTCTTCATAGTACTTTAAATGAAAGACCAGCCTTTGCTTTTCAGGGAGCGTTGCTATCGCGGCTTCGAGCTTTTCAAGTATCTCACTTTCTGTAGGGTCATTCGTATTGCCTGATCCGGGTATCCTTTCGTTAACTTCATGCACGTGACCGCGCTTCTTTCTTTTGTTGATAAAGGTTATTGATTCGTTGGTAGCGATGCGATAAAGCCAGCTGTATAAGTTGGCATCTTCTCTGAACTTTGGGAGTGCTTTCCAAGCTTTAATGAAAACGTTTTGTATTACGTCATCCGTATCGTCATGGTTCTGAACTATACGGTTGATCATCCAATAGAGACGTTCTTGGTACTTCCGAACAATTAAATTGAAGGCATAGTTGGGGTTGTCCCCATTCTTGAAAAGATACACTAATTCTTCGTCAGTCATATTTACACCAAGCCATCTGTTTCAAACTAAAAAAGCCGGTGTGGAAACTTAAACCAGCTGTTTTGATGTTCTCGCAATTACTTTATTCGCAGCATCAAAAATATTTGACCAATCGAGACCGTACTTCAGCATTAGCTGGTCTGGAGTCCCACTTTCTCCAAAACTGTCATTCACGGCTACAAATTCAATGGGTGTAGGATTTTTTCTGGCAAGCAATTGAGCGATCGATTCTCCAAGTCCTCCAGCAAGCTGATGTTCTTCAGCGGTTACCACACATTTTGTTTTTGCAACTGACTTTAGGACTGCTTCTTCGTCCAAAGGTTTAATGGTATGTATGTTTATGATCTCCGCGGATATTCCTTTTTCTTTTAGGGCGTGGCCTGCTTCTATCGCTTTCCAGACCATATGGCCTGTGGCAAAAATAGACACGTCAGCACCTTCACTTAACGTAATTGCCTTTCCAATAATAAAATCTTCATTATCCGGCATAAACGTTGGCACTTTTGGCCTTCCGAACCTGAGGTATACTGGTCCGTAATGCTTCGCAATTGCAATAGTAGCAGCTTTTGTCTGGTTATAATCACAAGGGTTAATTACAGTCATCCCTGGCAGCATCTTCATCAGACCGATATCTTCAAGTATTTGATGAGTTGCACCATCTTCGCCGAGTGTAAGCCCGGCATGTGAAGCGCAGATCTTTACATTTTTATTCGAATAAGCAATCGATTGCCTGATCTGGTCGTACACTCTGCCGGTAGAAAAATTTGCAAAAGTGCCTGTAAATGGAATCTTTCCACCTATTGTCATTCCTGCGGCAATGCCCATCATATTAGCTTCGGCAATGCCTACCTGAAAGAAGCGATCCGGGAAAGCATCCTGAAACGCATTCATTTTAAGTGATCCGGTGAGGTCAGCACATAAGGCGACCACATTTTGATCAGAATGACCAAGTTCTAAAAGCCCTGCGCCGAATCCTGACCTGGTATCTTGTTTTCCAAATATTTCAAATTCTTTCATGGATGTAATAAATTTAAATCGGTGATATGTCCTGATGAGATACTAAAGTTCTTTTCCACTGTATATGCCGCTCTGCGTGATCTGTCAGATCGATAAATTAATTTGTATTTGCCCGGTTGTAAAACGAATTGTTCCATAAGCTCTTTAGCTTGTAATGGGCATACCCATTCCTGATTGTCGCCCTCAAGTAAGTAGATGCATCCATAGCCTGTGGCGGGGTACAATATATTCAGATTTCCGGGTTGTCGAATCTCGATCGTTGTTCTTTTACTCTGATTGATCTTGACCCCATCAAACTTAAGCCTTGGTAAAGTAAGAATCTCAAGATCGTATTCGCCAATTAGAAGTTCTGTTGAGGTATTCATATTTTGAACGTGAATGATCTCATTGTTTTCAGGGTTCTTAATTAATATTTTCATCCCGGGAAATTTGCCGCTTGCACTATTAACATTTACCGTAAGCTCTCCTTGTCCTGCGTCAAGCTCTATCGTGTTGTGCACGCCCGCCTTTAACCTGATGCTGTCTTTGGTTAGATGTGGAATTGTATATACTTCCAGTTTATATTGGTTCAAAGGATCTATACTAAGTGTGTCGGGCTTTCGCCAGTTATCCAGAGTGTGCATAAAATTGTATAAAGCCACCTGCGTTTTCCTATTGTAAAAAACCATCGGAACGTCAGTCTCGGTAGGCTCACCAGATTCTTTATTTAGATTAACTTGAACCGTTGTATTGTTCAGTGCTTCACTTACAACAACTTTTAAAGCACTTTTGAAGGTTGCTTCACTTGTAGCATCATAATATTTTCCAATGCATTTAAGTGATAACAGCTTAGTAGGGTCTATACCTATTCCGATCACAAATGGTTTGAGAATGATTCCTTTCGATCTCAGGGCTCTTGCAACCGCACAGGGATCTTCGTCACAAGCTTCAATACCGTCGGTAATAAGGACGATTACATTTCGACAGTTTGAGCATTCGGGAAAATCATTGGCAGAATATTCTAAACTTCTTGCAATTGGGGTAGTCCCTTGGGGTGTAAGACTTCTTATTCTAGTCTTTATTTTTTCAATATTTTCATCCCCGGCTCCGAATGGAACCTCAAGCTTTGTGTCTTCGCAGTTTTGTTGACCGGGATAAATTTTATACTGGTGTCCGTACATCCTTAAAGCAAGCTCGACATTGGCAAATCCTTTTAAACTGTCCAGGGTTTCTCTCATCAGACTTTTTGCGATCTTGATCTTGCTGCTGCTCTGCCATTGGGCATTCATGCTGTTGGATCCGTCAAAAATGAATAAGACTCTCGTCAACTCAGCATCTTTTGCTTCTGCCTTCTCCTGAGAAAACGTACAACAAGCAATCAGTGCAAATAGTATCGTAAATATGTATCTAATCATATAGATGTTTTACATATATAATGCTAATAGTCCCCTAAAGTTTCTTCAAGCTGGCTCAACGCATTAATTAATTGTTCCTCATTTGGTGCAGAGCCGTGCCATTTATGTGTGCCCATCATATAGTCAACGCCATTGCCCATTTCAGTCCTCATTAGCATCATAACCGGCTTCCCTTTGCCAGATAGTGATTTAGCCTTTTGCAACCCTTCCACAACTTGCTTTAGGTCATTTCCATTCATTATTTCAAAAGTCTCCCAACCAAAGGCTACCCACTTTTGTTTTAGATCACCTAAAGGCAGAACGTCTTCTAGTGAACCATCAATTTGCTTGCCATTATAGTCAACTGTACAGATCAGATTGTCTATTCGGTTCCCCGCCGCATACATTGCAGCTTCCCAGATCTGACCTTCTTGAAGCTCGCCATCACCATGCAGCGAGTACACAATTGATGAATCCCCGTTCAGCTTTTTTGATTGAGCGGCACCGATAGCGACAGACATGCCTTGACCAAGCGATCCACTTGCTATACGAATACCTGGAAGTCCTTCGTGGGTAGTCGGGTGACCTTGCAGTCGTGAATCGATTTTCCTGAATGTATTCAACTCATCGATCGGGAAATATCCTGTCCGTGCCAATGTGCTGTAAAATACCGGTGAAATGTGACCGTTGGAAAGGAAAAACAGATCTTCATCTTCCCCGTTCATCGTGAAATCAGTGTTATGATTCATCACAACTTGATAAAGAGCGACAAAGTATTCAACGCAGCCCAAAGAACCACCCGGATGTCCCGAACTTACCTCTGCAACCATTCTTACGATGTCTCGTCTAATCTGTGAACAAAGTTCATTTAACTGTTTGTGATCGACCATTTTTATGAAGTTTTTACCAAAAATAGCTTTTCAAGTTGTCCGTAGAAATCTGATGTTAACAACTTTTATAAAATTGTATAATTTGATACAGTTTAGCATTGAACCTAAAAAGTTGTCAGTTAATTTAATTAATATTGTTTTGGATTAATAACATACACACCACTTTAAAATGAAGAAGGCCATTTCAGTAGTATTTTTCTTGCTCTCCGTGCTTGTTCTTTCGGCTCAGGAATATGACGAAAGACTCTTTGCTAAGTACTCGCAGCAACAATTAAAGGAAATGAAGACGGACCGACTGGACGAATTCAACTATGTAAATGCGTGCTTGGATTTTGGGTGCTATTTAGCCAATTTCAAAGGGAAAGACAGCCCTAAGGAAGTCATCGGAGAGATTGAAGTTAAAGACCTCTCCAAGATTAATTTTTTTGAGTTGGACGTTCAGCCGGTTAAAAACAGATATCTGTATTATAAGATCAAAGGCCAGGAAAAACTATTGGTGATCAGAAGCATAGAACATATCAAATTGGAGGCGGAAAAATTGAAATGAAATTGATCGGACGCATACTGTTGTTTTTTGCCGTCATGTACTCCGCCAGTATTTTGGCCCAGAGCCCGCCTATTTTGATCACTGATGCTGACATGGACTCTGCCGCGCCTATGGACTGTAATATTTACACTCCCGATCCTTTAGCTCCCGCCAACTTTTATGATTCTGGTGGAAATTCAGCAAACTATTCCGACAATGAAAGTGAAACATTGACTGTATGTCCTGATCTGGCTCTTGGCAGTAAAGTAACAAGCTCTTTTGCAATAGGTGGGGGGTTGAATTGGGATGTGGATGGTTCTGATACGCTCTATGTTTTTGATGGGCCGTCTGTTTCCGCACCATTGCTAGGTGCGTTTAATTCTATCACAGACCCAACAGGATTTGTTGCTAATGCCACCTGGGCTAACCCATCGGGATGTTTGACCTTTCATTTCGTTTCTGATGCTTCAATAAATGCCACAGGATGGGAGGGGACTATCAGCTGCGGTAATTTGCCACAGCCTTTCGAGCCCCACATGGTTGCATATATCAATGGCGATATCCCAGGAGGAAACGACATGTCGCCGGCAGATACGGGTTATGTTGATGTTTGTTTCGGTGATTCAATTCTATTTGTTGCAACTCCAGTGTTTCCGCACGATGTGAGTGTTACAGGATCGGGATATGACCAAATTAAT
>JAAZYJ010000043.1 GCA_014239715.1 Flavobacteriales bacterium | reverse complement strand
TTCCATGTGTAGCTGTAAGGGGGAGTACCGCCTGTTACCAGTATGCCCGTTATCGACCCATCCGAAGCAGTACAATTAGCAGCACTTATTATTATTCCCGAAATATCAACAGCTAATCCTGCCAAAGAGCCTATACTGATCGGTGCAATACTATCAACACAACCCAGCTGATCAGTGACTACCAGCGTATAGGAACCCGCACTCGCGCCTAATGTGTCCGCTCCTGAAGATGATCCTCCATTCCAGGAATAAGTGTAGGGAGAAGTCCCTCCAGTGACCAGTATTCCCGTGATACTGCCATCATTACCAGCACATGACTCATCAGCAATGATTATCCCTGTTGCATCAATAAAAAGTCCTGAGCCTGTTCCGATAGTATATGGGCCTGAAGCATCAGTGCATCCCGCAGCATCTGTTACGACCAATGAATAAGTTCCTGCTGAAGCTCCAGTAGTATCAATCGAAGATGACGGGCCACCATTCCAATCATACGTATAAGACCCTATTCCTCCTGACACCAATATACCGGTTATACTTCCATCAGCTCCTGCGCAAGATTCATCAGCTACAATTACCCCGGAATCGTCAATTACAACTGCGGGACTTACAATTACATATACCGTATCAAAATCTGTCCCTGGGCAGGAGCCATAAAAGAACATTGAATTGGAAGTAATCAATCCTGTCGTCATGGTTGATCCCGTACCAACCTGATTCCAGCCAGAATCATACCACACAATAGTGGAACCTGTTTCCGGGGAACCGGTTGCAGATAAGGTAGCTGTGCTGCCTCCACAGATCGTATCGTTGACAGTAGCCAACGAAGAACCAGTAAATAAAGTAGACTCAACTAAGCCAACATCACCTCCGGAGGCTCCATTTGGCGGAAAACTTGACATTGTTGAGGAATTGGTTGTTCCGGAATTGCCTCCGTTCACATTTGTAGCCCCGGTTATACCATTTGTTCGGATGTAGCCTCCACCTCCGCCACCACCCGGGCCTTGAGCTTCGTTCGAACTAGCAAACGCTCCAAAATCAAGCACCTGGTTTCCCCCATTACCGCCATTGACAGAAATAGTAATACCGGAAATACTGCCGGGCGATGATACAATTACAGTTCCTCCTGCACCAGCTCCTCCCGAACCGTCTTTATTGGTTACCTGTCCGAATCCTGCGCTTGTGTAATCTGAGCTTTGTCCATTTTCTCCGTTTGCAATTATACTTCCCGTTCCGGAAATTGCACCATTTGAAGAAATAAAGATCATTCCGCCTCCGTCTCCGCCATTACCACCCTGATTGTCATTTTCATGGCCACCGCCACCGCCACCACCAAAGAACAACTTACCCGTAGAATAATCTAGGTCTCGACCTCCATAGCCTCCCAGGTTATTTCGATTATCACCTGCCCAAGCTGCATTTCCAGGGCCTGTTGTTAAAGGGTTATTTGAATTATTAGACCAGGCATAACCGCCTTTACCTCCACCTGAAGATTCAGATCCGGGAGTTAATCCCTCAAGAGCCCATGCAGTAGCGTATGATCCAGTTATAAAATCAGGGACACCCACACCGCTCCACGTGTTAACTCCATTCGAAGCATTAGCTCCACCGGCTCCACCGGCATTATGGGCTGATCCGCCACCGCCACCATTACCTATTGCACCTTTTGCATATCGACCTCCCACAAGCTGATAATCTGCCCAATCTCCAACCACACTTTCACCTTTCTCTCCTCCTTTATCCTGTGTCGTACCAGCAAACCAATTAAAATTGTAATCAAGCGAACCGTTATTACCGGCCACACTTCCACCTCTAAAGCCTAGAGATGTCACATCGAGAATACCGTTTATCGTTGTACTTCCATTTACTTCTACAGCAAGAATCCCCCCGGATGTTCCATTCCAGTCATCAGCGGTAAGTGTTCCCGTAACTGTTAGGTCCGAATAGCGAGGAAGCCTTACGACCTGCACCCGGCCTGAAGAAGTGTAGCTTTTGCTCAACCCACATCTAAGGTTTATTATCGTCGTTCCAGTAGTGCCGGTAACCTCAACATATTCCCAATTCCCACAATTGTTCAGACTAGCGATCGAGCCCCAAGTTGAATTATTCGGATCACAAACATCCCCAAAAGTCGGATGAAGCTGACCATTTATTGTTGCACCTTGGATCTGAATGATGAGAATTAAATCCCCAGCTGCCAAAGCACCTGTAAACCTTCCATTAACATTCAGGTTATTAGAATTAACAGTAATAGCTGTCGCCCCAATCAATGCATCGGCCGCTAGCGTAGCATATTCATTCACTACCTCAGTGCCACCCACTGTTTTAGCTCCATCTTTGCCTCTTTGCGCATTAGCAGCACAAAAAATAAGGCACAAAAAAGTAATAAAAGCCAGTCTCATTCTAAAAAATCAGTTTATAAAACCCTTCCCAATCCCAAACACCTCCATGAAAGCAATCATCATATTTATAGATCATTTTTAAATTAACAAAAATGAAAACTACGGCTACAGTTAGCACAACGTATTTTAGAGACGCCAAATTAGTCTTAAAAGTTTGCTGCACAAATAAACAAAATGGAATGCTAAACGGCACTATAAATTCGACCAAGCTTCTTGAACCATAGCTGCATCCATACCACCAGCACCACCATGAACTAAACACATAGCTGATCAATAGAAACAAAAAAGTGAATTTTAGCACTTCCTTTTTATTTTTTCTCCACATTAAACCGATCCCGATCAATGCAAATAGTAAGACCGGCGCGTAACTGAATAAACCGTTATTGGTTGAAAACCAAAACTTGAACAGTTCAGGACCAAGCCAGTTAAATCCTTCTTCCCCATAGCTGTAGTGAATAAAATTGCCCGTTGAGTATTTCCAATAAAGAAATTGAGGAAGCACAGGCAGCACAAATGCGCTTACCATTGACATAAACAATAATGGCTTTTTCAATGACTCCCTCCTCAATGTGGCCAGAAATTCTGAATTAAGAACAAGAATGAATAAAAGATAAATAATACTGGTTGGTCTGACCATCAGGCAAATGCCTGCAAAAAAAGCGAAAAGCACAATGCGCTTCGTATTGATTTTATGATCAATAGTATCACTCAACCATAGCAAGAGCGCAAAAAGGAAGAACGAATATATGTGTGACATCCCGGCAGAATTCAGTCCGTAGTAATAGAGATTAGTTCCAAGCAAAAGAACCAACAACGTAATTAGAACGTACTTAAGGTCGAATCTTTTAACCAGAAATTCTTTTATAAAGAACAAACCCAATATCAAATAAAACAATCCAGCAGCCCACAGACCTACATGGTATTCATAGCTGTACCCGTCCGCATTTCCATTACTACTTGCCCAACCGTGAGCCAGAAGAAAAAATGGTAATTCTAGCAAAGCAACCCCCACAGGATATTTGGTTTGGAGCTTCCCTCCTTCATCGTATTCGAATCCATCCCCCAATTGGCCGGGCCAGTCTATTGGCAACGCATTTGGCTCCCATCCGTAAATGAAAGTCGCAGGCAGATACACATAATATCCGGCCGCATCGGCCCAAATTGGATCCTTATAGTTAGAGAAAGTGTTTTTGCTGTTGAGATTAAGGCACAGACAAATAAGCACTCCTGCTATACCCAACCAAATTAGAAGCTCTATTTTTCTATGTCTAATGATAGTTTTAACGAATTAAATTTAGAAAAATACCCTCCACACAAAATGTAGTGTCTATATTTTTTTAAATTCGTCTGTAAGAATATACCCATTTGTTAATGGAACGATATGATTTATGTGTGATTGGAGGCGGACCAGCAGGGTACGCAGCAGCAATGAGAGCGATCGATTTCGGAAAAAGGGTAATTCTCATTGAAAAAAGTAAAGTCGGAGGAGCTGGTGTATACAATGGCGCCTTATCTTCAAAAACTTGGTGGGAGTTATCGCAAAAGGTGCGTGCAGTTAATGAATCTATCGTTTCTGTAGGTCGATCTAAGTTCGGTATTAGCTGGAAAGAAGTGATCAAAACTGAACAAGAAGCATTGTTTGACAGAAAGTTTCAGTACAGCTGCCATATCAAATTACTTCAGGAAGAGTCAATGAAAAACATCTTTACCTATCAAAGAGGTTACGGTAAACTAGTGTCTAAAAATGAAGTTAGCATTGACAAGGGTAAAGGGCAGATTACGATTTGGGCAGAAAATATAATAATAGCAACTGGTTCAAGGCCTCGATCCCTTCCTAACATTACTGTAGATGAAAAAATAATCATGACCAGTGATGGTATCCATCAGCTAACGGAATATCCAAAAAGTCTCGTTGTGGTCGGAGCCGGTGTAATTGGTTGTGAATACGCTACCATATTTGCCAACTTTGGGAAAACCAGGGTGCATCTAATTGATCGTGCAGATCGTATATTGCCATTTGAGGATGATGACATTTCTGAGTTGGTAGACAACAACCTGACCAAGGAAGGAGTCGTTATGCACCACAATTCTTCTTTGGAAAGACTGGAAATAAAAGACGGTGAAGTCGAATATGAGCTGTCTTATTCAGACGGCAGAAGAGAGGTCATTCGAGTTGAAAAAGCACTACTAGCAATTGGCAGGACGCCAAACGTGGAAAATATTGGTCTTGAGAATGTTGGCATACAGATGGGTGAAACCGGGCTTCATATAGGAGATGATGATACTAGAACGAATATTCCTAACATTTATGCTGTTGGAGATGCTTCCGGCCGGATAAAACTGGTAAATATGGGTGAGATCGAGGCCAGACACGCGGTAGAAAAGATCTTTGGCAACAATGTCAGCCGATTGTCTTATGACAACGTAACAACCATTATGTTCTTACAGCCTGAAGTTGCTGCTGTTGGAATGAACGAGAAAATGGTTCTCGCCGCAAACATACCTGTTAAGGTGGTTAAAATTGATTACTCATGTATTGCCCGAGCAATTGCCATGAGAAAAACAGAAGGATTTTTTAAAATTATCGTTACTAACGATGATGAAATGAAAATTCTAGGCATGCGTGCTATTGGAGAACACGCTTCCAGCGCCGTGCAAGCTGTTGCGCTGCTTATCAAACAAGACCGTGGCATTGAAGAGCTTGCTGAATTGGTACACCCCCATCCTTCAATTATTGAAGGTATTCAGGAATGTGTAAGAATGTTATTGAACAAATCCATATTCAAGTCGTCTGTTTTTAAGGATAAGCTTAAATGCTACAGCTGCATTGATGGCGTTTGCACACCTATCCAAAGACTTTAATTCGATCTGAACTCAGAAAGAGTCAGGCATTGTTCCAATAGATCCTACTTAAAAAGGAGAAGAAAAAGCAGGATTATTAATGAATTCCGGATCTGAAAGCGATTTCAAAAATGCCTTTACCTGCATTTTTTCCGTTGGCGTAAGTGCAACTCCACCCGTTGCTGCAAACTCGATCAACGGGCTGATATTGGGGCTGGCAGATTCTATATGATCACTATAGTGGTCGATCACCTCATCGAGTGTATTGAAACGTCCATCATGCATATAAGGAGCCGAATATTCAATATTTCTGAGTGTTGGAACCTTGAATTTACCATTGTCGGAAGGAGATCCCGAAATAGCTCCCAATCCATCATCCAAATGAACGAGGTCTAATCCATTATTAGAATAACTATGATCAGTATAAAGTTTAGACGAATGTGGATGACAGTGGAAGCAGTCTGCACCTGTCAGGTCTCTGAAAAGATCATACCCTGAAAATTCATCAGGAGTTAACATTAATTCAAACCTTGTCCACTTATCCCATCTGGAATTACCCGATACCAGCGTTCTTAGAAATTGAGCAACCGCTTTTGACACATGGACCGAGTCAACTTGATTTATTCCAAATGCTTCAAAGAACATCCGTTGATACATGGTGTCAGCTTGTAATTTGCCCTCAACAGCAGGCCAAGTATCATCCATTTCAATGGGGTTTCTTATCGGTTCAAAAATCTGATCCTCCAATGTTGCTGCTCGTCCGTCCCAAAAATAGTTGTTCGCATAACCCAGGTTTTGCAATACCATAGCCTGTCGATTGCCTGATACACCAGTAACTCCTTGGCTAAATTGATTTGTATCAGAGAACCCTGCAAATTGAAAATGGCAATCTGCACAAGCTTGCGTGTTGGTTCGAGAAAGCTTCTTTTCGTAAAATAAGTGGCGTCCTAATTCTACCCCTTTCACAGTAAGAGGGTTGCCGGGCGGAATGTCCATTGGCGGAAATCCAGCAGGTAAATTCAGCACATAAGGCGTTGTGTCGTGTTTCCACTGTGTAATCATCTCTGCTTTGTCTTTTCTACAAGACATTAAAAAGAGAATGACAACGATTATGTACTGTGGTCTACACATTTTACAAAATTACTTATTTTCTGAATTTATCATTATTTAGAAAGTTCTGGTCTGTCAATGATTTAAGAAATGTGATCAAGTCTTTTTTATCCGAATCTGTTAAGCTGATCTGTTCAATTGTATTGTGCTGATTCCAGTGACCTGATCCACCTCTCTGATATTGGTCAAGTACTTCTTCCAAAGACTTGTAGCTACCATCGTGCATGTACGGCGCTGTGACTTGACAATTGCGCAGAGAAGGAACTCTGAATTTTCCATGATCATTGTGTCTTAAGGAAATTCTGGCCCGGCCTGTGTCCGCATAATATGAATGAGATCCATTATTAACATAGGTGTTATTGGTAAAGTTAAATCCCCCATGGCACGCAGAGCATTTTGCGTCATCACCAAAAAATATTTCCATCCCACGTTTTTCCGACTGACTCAATTCAGCTGCACCTTTCTGAGCCCTGTCATATTTGGAATTTCCAGAGATGAATGTCCGCATGAAATTAGCCAGTGACCTTGTGATCACAAAAGCATCCATATTTCTATCATACGCTTTTCGAGCCATGATCTGATAAGTAGAATCACTTGCCATCCTTAACGTGAGCTCGTGCATGTTGTAGTTCATTTCGAGTTGATCCTCTATGGGGGCTTTGATCTGCAATTCAAGATTCGGGATGCCCCCATCACGGAAAAAGCGAGGCAGGTATGCAACATTGTGCAATGGTGGTGCATTTCTTTTTCCTATTCCGCCATGCTCTCCTATACTTACTGAAATCGTGTCAGAAAAAGCATATTGTGGAATATGACAGGAAGCACAAGATACCGTCTTATCTTTCGATAACACATTGTCATAAAACAACTTTTTTCCAAGAGAAAACCGAGCCAAAGAAGGTAAATTGTCTGAAGGAAAGTCTATTTCCGGAAAGTGGAGGGGGATTTCAATAAAATCTACAGAAACCAGTTGACTAACGTCTTGGTCGGATTCACCTTTCCCTTCACAAGCAACTAGAGCAATAGCTAAAGTATAAACCCAAAGCCTCCTCAACTTAATGCAATTTTAGCACCTTATTAAAGTTGTTAGCAAGGTTTACCGCAAGGTGCATATTGTCCATTGTATGTGAACTGTTGTCTACCTTAAGGTTCACACCGTCAAAAAATTCTGCATAGTCCACATCTAAAGAAATGGTTGAGACTTCCCCCGCAACTACATCGGTACTAATATGCAAATTCGTACCCTCACGATAACATGTATCCATGCCAATATGCATTGAAAAAGTTTCTCCGGGATCAAAGCTCCCATTGCCATCAATATCAACAAGTCCTTCCAAAGCACAGAATATGTAACCGGTAGACCATCCCCAGTGCATGCTAGGTGATTGATT
>JAAZYJ010000044.1 GCA_014239715.1 Flavobacteriales bacterium | reverse complement strand
TTGGCAGGGTTCGGGAAGATTGTCATACTTCCGTTGTTCATTGCTAAAGATTCTATTCCGGAAACGGACCCAGAACCGCCATTTGCATGAACTTGAAACCCACTTAGAATTTCACTTGCATCATCTGTTCCGGTAGAAACAAATGCTACTATGTCTGAATTGTCAATGACGTAATTTGTCGTTGAATTATCGTAAGAGAAAGTCATTGTTACTAGATCTCCCTGAGCTGTTGTACCGGTTAAAGCATCACCCCACTGTCCTGCTTGCAGGTTCGCCCGCATTACGTGTTTGTGCGTATAATTACCAGTTGCACCCGATTGTGTGGTAACGATATCACTCTCTGTCAATAAAACAGTAACGTACGCAGCATCTGTTACAGTAGATGTAAAATACATTTCAACTGTTACATCCACCATATCGGTAGAAGCATTGTATGTAGATGATAAACCAACATTCACAGGGGAAGAAAGCGCAATTATTCCAGCAACTCTAGATGCCCATGTTGAGGTGCCTGATTTTCGGCTACCACCATATTTTGTTCTGTTAATGTGTGCAGTAGGCATTGCCCTTCCATCACCATTTCCGTAATATGGATTTGTATAGAAAACATTGGAAAAAGGATTCGTTAGATCCAGTCCCCCGTTATATGGTCCGGTTAGACTAGAGTTCGTTGGTGAATAACCAACGCCAAAAACACGATCTGTGTTGGCCGTTAAAATACCGTCAAGCGTGGTATGCCCTCCTGGACAAGCAGGGCAGTTGGTTCCTGTGAATTCTTCAACGATCGCTACTCGGTTCGCTGTTTGTGTTGTTACAATGGTTTGCGCATTCGTGCTGAAAATTAAGGCGCCCATTGCCAGTAAAGTAAATGTTCTTTTCATAGTTTCTATTGTTTTTGTAGATAGCCAAGATACTAAAAATTAATTATCTAGACAGTTAGTTTTAGTCAAATAATAGCATGCCTGTCTACTATTTATAGCATTGTTATGCGTCATAAAACGCAAGAAAAAACCATTAATATGTTCAAGTAGTAATTGGCGTTTTTGATGTTCCTTTTGGGCGAGTGAAAAACTACATTCCCAACAAGTCTTTAAGGGGCTCTTTTGATCCGGCCATCATGGATTCGGGATCTTCTAGTAATTCTTTAACCTTAACCAGAAAGCTTACAGATTCTTTTCCATCGATAATTCTGTGATCGTAAGAAAGGGCCAAATACATTATTGGGCGGATTACAACTTTGCCCTTAATTGCAACAGGCCGTTCTATAATGTTATGCATACCAAGAATAGCCGATTGCGGAGGATTGATAATAGGCGTAGACAGCATAGAGCCAAAAACCCCACCATTGGTAATAGTGAATGTTCCACCAGACATTTCATCGGGTGTGATTTTACCATCTCGCGCCTTGATCGCCAGTCGCTTGATTTCTCGTTCGATCTGTGCCAAGGACATTTCATCTGCATTCCTCACAACGGGAACCATGAGACCTTTTGGAGACGAAACTGCAATTCCAATATCGGCATAATCATACAAGATCATCTCCTTTCCATCTATTTGTCCATTTACACTCGGAAATTCAGACAATGCCTGGGTGCATGCCTTTGTGAAAAAGGACATAAAACCAAGATTTACGTCGTGGTGCTCGGCGAAAGCTTCTTTATATTTTTTTCGAATATCCATGATTGGTTTCATGTCAATTTCATTGAAGGTGGTCAGCATGGCTGTTTCCTTCTTTACCGCAACCAGACGCTCTGCTATTTTCCGACGCATCATCGACATCTTAACGCGTTTCTGATTTCGCGTTTCCCCCGATTGCAGATCTGCAGCAGATTCGAACCCATCTGCGATACCTTCTAGAACATCCTGCTTGGTGATTCTCCCATCTTTCCCTGTTGCAATTATTTCACTTGCTGTTATTCCTTTTTCCGCCATTATCTTGGCAGCAGCAATTGAAGGAACTCCGGTTGCATATGTTGTTTGGGAAGGGGGTGTTACTGATCGTGACTCTTTTCTGCTAATCGGAGCTTCGGGAATGGTTGCATCAGAAGTGTCATTCTGCGATTGAAAATCGGCAGGTCTTTCGGCTGAGGTGTCGATCAGACAAACAACTGACCCAACCGCTACAGCATCACCTTCTTCCGCTTTTAAGGAAATCGTACCGCTTTCTTCTGCGGGCAATTCCAATGTTGCTTTATCCGAATCGATTTCGGCAATTGCCTGATCTTTTTCGACGTATTCCCCCTCTGATACGAGCCACTGAGCAATTTCAACTTCTGAAATTGATTCTCCCGGACTTGGCACTTTCATTTCTAATACTGACATATCGTTTATACAAATAGTATTTAATTGCTACTTATTTCCGTTTCCGAATTCAAAAAGCTCTTTGAACAACTTTTCCAATCTACGCCTATGCAGATCATGCGATCCTTCTGCACTTGCTGCTGAAGACCTCCTGCAAATACCATGAAGATTCAGGTCTCTAAATTTCATGGCCATATACGACCAGGCTCCCATATTGGATGGTTCCTCTTGTGCCCATAAGATGTTTTTGGAATTCTTATAGGTTGAAAGAACTTCTGTGATCTGTTTTCTTGGAAGCGGGTACAATTGTTCTACTCTTATGAATGCCATGTTCTGGATGTTCAGTTCTTTGGCTTTCTCAGTCGCTTCATAATAGAATTTTCCAGAGCACAGAACAACGGTTTCAATAGTATCTTTAACAGCATTCGGATCGTCAATGACTTCCTGAAAAGAACCATTGGCCATTTCATCAATTGTGGAGACTGCTCTTGGATGTCGCAAAAGTAATTTTGGCGAAAAAATAACCAGTGGTTTTCTAAATTCCCTTTT
This sequence comes from Flavobacteriales bacterium, assembly GCA_014239715.1. The sequence continues at coordinate 123 of JAAZYJ010000044.1, read as the reverse complement.
CAGCTGTCGTCTAAGTACATGAAAATGATTTGCTGGAGTTGACGTGTTTACTACTTGAATATTTAGGTCAGCACACTGCTGTAAAAAGCGTTCTATCCTACCACTTGAGTGTTCGGCCCCTTG
>JAAZYJ010000313.1 GCA_014239715.1 Flavobacteriales bacterium | reverse complement strand
TTGGGAACAGGAATATTTTTTGGTAGACAAATCTCTTTACCTCGCCAGACCGGACCTTTCAACCACCGGAAGGGTACTTGTGGGTCATTACCCCGCAAAAGGACAACAATTGGACGACCATTATTTCGGCTCAATACCGGATCGAGCCTTGGCATTTATGCGAGATTATGAGCAAGAGTCGCTGAGATTGGGAATTCCGGTTACAACAAGACATAATGAGGTGGCCCCAAATCAATTTGAGTGTGCACCTGTGTTCGAAGAAACAAACCTGGCAAATGACCATAATCTGTTGCTTATGGATGTTTTGGAGAAAGTTGCACGAAAACACAATTTTAGAGTTTTGTTCCACGAAAAACCGTTTGCTGGTCTAAATGGATCGGGCAAACACAATAACTGGTCGTTGGCCACGAATACAGGGGTTAATTTGCTTAGCCCAGGCAAGAATCCCAAGTCTAACTTACAGTTCCTTACGTTTTTTGTCAACACGATAAAGGCAATTTGTGAGAATGCGGATATTTTGAGAGCTTCTATTGCCTCTGCCTCCAATGATCATCGTTTGGGCGCCAACGAAGCGCCTCCAGCGATTATTTCGGTATTCATTGGTTCCCAATTGACTGAAATGTTAGATAAACTTGAAAAGAACATCAAGTCAGGAAAAATGACTCCGGAAGACAAAACGGAGCTGAAACTGAAGATTGGCAAGATCCCTCAGATTCTACTTGATAATACAGATAGAAACAGGACATCTCCTTTTGCTTTTACGGGAAACAAGTTTGAATTTAGAGCCGTAGGTTCAGCGGCAAATTGCTCTTCATCGATGATCGCACTTAACACCATAGTTGCAAAACAACTACAGCTATTCAAGGTCTCTGTTGATGCGCGAATATCAAAAGGTGAAAAAAAGGATGAAGCCATCTTAAAAGAGCTGCAAAAGCTAATAATAGAATCTAAAACAATTCGTTTTGAAGGAAACGGATATGGAGAAGAGTGGTTGGAAGAAGCAAAACGCAGAGGATTATCTAATTTGAATAACACTCCCAGAGCACTTTCGGCGATGATCGACCCTAAAACCATAGAGCTGTTCGAAGAGTTGAACGTACTTTCTTCAGTTGAGCTTCATGCCAGACATGAAATTGAATTGGAAAATTATGTGATGAAACTTCAGATCGAAGCGCGGATTTTAGGTGATATTTCATTCAATTATGTGATTCCTGCAGCAATAAAATATCAAACGCAATTGGTTGATAATGTCGAAGGAATTATGGATATAATGAGTGAATCGGAAGGGCAGAAGTTTACTTCTGCTCAACGTGAGCTGATCAAAGAGATATCAAACAGGTTTACCTCAATTAAAAAGAATGTTGAAGATATGATTGAGGAACGAAAAAAGGCCAATCTCATTGAGGATGTTGAAAAAAAGGCAATTGCTTATTGCGATAAGGTCAAACCTTATTTCGACAAAATAAAATACGATGCAGATAAACTTGAGCTGTTAATTGCCGATGAATATTGGCCGCTACCTAAGCTTCGGGAAATGCTATTTGCGAACTAAAATACATAGTAGTTACGCTACAGGATGGCGTGAAAATGAAAAGCAAGTGTGAAGGCTAACATCTACATTTAATGGTTCAGGTAATTCCGTACTGTATCAAATGTGGTATAGTTTTCGTTGAGGAATTAAAATATTTACTTATTTTCGTTTGTCCGATGAACGATTTTAAGGAAAGCATAAGTAAACTATACATGAAATTATTTAGACGAATTGCTACGGTGTTGTTGGTGTCTGTGTTATCTATTGGGGGTATTTACGCTCAAAAGAACTTTGTAAAAGAGGCTGATGCAAAATTTACGAATGAACAGTATTTTTCAGCAATAGACGCTTATAAAAAAGCCGAAACCAAGGCAAAACCAGCTGATAAAGCAAGGATTAACTTTCAATTAGGTGAGTGCTATCGAATGTTGGTTGATCCAACTCAGGCGGAAACATACTATCGGAGAGCGATTAAACTCAAATACGATAAAATCAATCCTCTTGTTATTTTTCAACTTGCGCAAGTTGTTAGAGAAGAAGGAGAGTACAAAGAAGCTGCAGAGCAGTACGAGAAATTCTTGAAGCTTAAGCCCGGAATCAAAATGGCTGAAGACGGATTAGCTGCATGTGAAAAATCTCAGGAATGGATTAACAACAAGACAAGGCACATTGTTGTGGCTGAGGTTCAATTGAATACCGATAAGTATGATTTCTCGCCCGTATTTGCTGATAGAAAATACAATAAATTGATCTTCTCTTCGTCGAGACCAGGGTCCACTGGAGCTGAAATTGACGATAGGACCGGGGAGAGCTTTATGGATCTATGGGCTACAACCAGGGATAATAACGGCAAATGGAGTGAGCCAAAGCCAATGCCCTCATCAATCAATACTGAGGACAATGAAGGAGCGGCAACGTTTAACAGGAAAATGAACGTGATGTATTTTACGCGGTGTCCCAGAGAGAAAAAACATAATATTGGTTGTGACATTATGACTGCTCAACAACAAGGAAGTAATTGGAAAGCTGCAACAAGTGTTGGGCTTAAGCCGGATGGAGGTGATACGATTACAGTTGGCCACCCTTGTTTATCACCCGATGATCAGATCATGATATTCGCTTCTGATATGCCTGGAGGATATGGTGGGAAAGACCTTTGGATGACCAAGTGGGAAAGGAAAGAGAAGAAATGGGGCCCGCCATCAAACTTGGGCGAAGTTATAAATACTCAGGGAGACGAAATGTTCCCGCACTTAAAAGCGGATGGTTCATTGTATTTCTCGTCAACAGGCCACCTCGGAATGGGAGGATTGGATATGTTCAAAGCACAGAAAGCAGGTGAAAACCGTTGGGATAACATAGAGAATCTAGGATATCCATTAAATTCTTCCGAACATGATTTTGGTATTATGTTCGATAGAGGTGATACAGAAAAGGGATTTTTCACGTCATCAAGACTTAATGGAAAAGGCCATGACGATATATACAGCTTTAAAGTTCCTCAAATCATGTTTACATGGGAGATCGAAGTTAAAAACAAAGCTACTTTCGAACCGGTTCCCGGTGCTACAATAACACTAGTTGGTTCTGACGGTACCAGCGTCACAAGGACTACAGACGAAACTGGGAAATTCAAATTTGAAGAGGAGAGCTCTAATCGTTTGATAAAGAAGGAAACAAACTACACCATTGAAATTTCTAAAACGGACTTTCTAATAGGGAACGGTAGTGTTTCAACGGTAGGACGAACAACTGGTAAACATTTTTATTCAGCCTACGAAATTCAACCTGCAACAAAAGATGTTGTTATAGATTTTCCAGAAGTCAGATATGACTTGGATAAATGGGCATTGCAGGTAAATGAGACAATTAATTCTAAAGATTCTTTGGATTATTTGTACAACACACTCATGGATAATGGAACCATCGTAATTGAGCTGCAATCTCATACGGATTGCCGTGGATCTGATTCGTACAATCAAAAATTATCTCAAAAAAGGGCACAGTCATGTGTGGATTATTTGATTTCCAAAGGAATTCCAAGTGACAGAATGGTGCCTGTAGGTTACGGTGAAAAAGAACCTAGAGGACCCAAATTTGAGTGTGGAGAGATCGATAAGTTACCAACTAAGGAGGAGCAAGAGGCGGCGCACCAAAAAAATCGACGAACTCAATTTAGAGTATTAAGTTTCGATTACAAGCCAACTGGTGGCTCAGAATAATAAAACAAACTTATTTAGTAATAAAGCCTCACAAACGTGGGGCTTTTTTATTTTTGCAACATAATGGCGGTAGAAACTAGATATAACGCGAGGGGTGTTTCAGCAGACAAAGAGGATGTGCATGAGGCAATAAAAAATGTGGATAAGGGACTTTTTCCTAAAGCATTTTGCAAAATTGTCCCGGACAATCTCTCCGGAGATGAAGAGTATTGCATTGTGATGCATGCCGATGGTGCAGGTACAAAATCAGCACTGGCCTATATGTATTGGAAAGAAACGGGAGATATTAGCGTTTGGAAAGGAATTGCACAGGACGCACTGATCATGAATATTGATGATTTGTTGTGTGTGGGGGCAGTAGATAATATTTTAGTTTCGAGCACGATCGGGAGAAATAAGAACTTGGTACCCGGTGAAGTAATTTCAGCCATTATCAGGGGTACCGAAGAATTGTTAGAAGAGCTGAGCCAATATGGGCTTAACATCAGATCCACAGGCGGTGAAACTGCGGATGTTGGTGATCTAGTTCGGACAATAATAGTTGATAGCACTGTAGTGGCGAGAATTAAACGTTCTGAAGTGATCTCTAATGATACAATAGTGCCTGGAGATGTAATTGTTGGTCTTAGTTCTTCTGGAATGGCAACGTATGAAAAGCAATACAATGGCGGTATGGGAAGCAATGGATTGACTTCAGCCAGACATGATGTGTTCTCAAAAGTATTAATGTCCCAGTACCCCGAAAGCTTTGATCCCGCCGTACCTGAAGAATTGGTCTATTCAGGATCCAAAGGGCTTACAGATAAAATTGATGGTGTCGATCTGGATGCGGGGAAATTAGTGCTTTCGCCAACTAGAACGTATGCGCCAATAATAGCCAGTATTTTGAAAGAACATAGAGTAAATATTCATGGAATGGTGCACTGCAGTGGTGGCGCACAGACCAAGATACTGCACTTTATAGATTCGGGTCACGTAATTAAGGATAACCTGTTTCCAACGCCACCGCTTTTTAAATTGATCCAGCAAGAATCGAATACAGGATGGAAGGAGATGTATAATGTTTTTAACATGGGGCATCGAATGGAATTGTATGTGCCAGAAGAGCTGGCAGCAGATATTATTACAATTTCTGAGAGTTTTGGTGTAGATGCGCAAATAGTGGGGCGGGTTGAAAAAGGTGAAAAAAT
>JAAZYJ010000045.1 GCA_014239715.1 Flavobacteriales bacterium | reverse complement strand
GAATGTAGACGAAATGCAACGCGAGCTCGGTTGCATCTTCAACGTAGGGGGAACCCGAATTGACTTCTTTTGCGATCCGGGTGGGTGTTGAGCCTAGTCCATAGTGAATGCCTGGCAATAAATTTGATTCTGAATAAGCAAGCAGCCGCATTGAAAAACTCAGCTACCTTACATCAGTAAAACACGATTGTTTGGAAAGAAGTGTTTTTAGATTCCCGATTCTTTCAATGCAGCTTCGCGAACAGAATCAGCAAATTCATTTTGACTACTATTCAAGGAGTCAAGAAACGCGTCTACATTTTCGCCCATTGCATCCAATTCTGAATTCATGTCATCATTGATTTGATCCATGTCTTCGTTAAAAGCATTGGTCATGCTGTCCATTTCTGCATTGAATTCTTCCATCATCTTGTCAATATCGGATATGGCATCGTCTTTTGGTGATGAGCAGGATCCAAGAAGCAATGTGCTTCCCACAACAAATAAGGCTATTCTTTTAATCGGCATATTGAATTATTTTTTTGCCTAAAGTAATAAAATTGTAGAGAGACTCGATTAATAACCAAGAGTGTATTTGGTAAAATTAATTACGGTTTTAATGTTTTACTTCAGTAGAATTTTGCCTGTTCGGATGCTTTTATCAGTTTCTACTCGGATGACATAGGTTCCAGGAGCTAGATTTTCCAGATTAATCCGTGGGGTAGTGACCGATGAAACCGAAACAATTCGTTTGCCTATCATGTCAAAAACCTCTATCGTTTTGATATTGTTATTAGTTCTAATATTTGTAACTCCCTCCGTGGGATTCGGAAAAAAACTAAGGATATCGTTGCTTTGTTCACTGATGCCAACGGTAATGAAAAAGGTCTGACTTGTGGTATCGCTGCAACCTGAAGGGGTATAGCAAATCAGCTCAACGGTGTGCGGTCCATTTCCAAAAACGTGAGACGAGTCCATCGCAACAGAGGTAGTAATTCCGTCGTAATCCCACAACCTGCTTGTACCTCCGGGGCTTGTATTGGTGAAAGTAACCGTGTCGAGATTGATAGTGTAGCTAAAACTTGCGGTCGGATCTTCAACAAAAACGGAATCGACGGTGGTGATGAAGCATGAATTCATCCAACCGTTTATTTTTACCGAATGTTTGATGGTATAATTGCCTCCTGACATATAGTTATGGCAGACTGTATTTCCCTGGCTGTCTGTGCCATCCCCCCAAACAACGGTAGGTGGCAATACCGTGGAAACGGAATACATTGGATGGCTCATGACGGATAAGCTATCCATCGTGACGCAAACCGTTTCATCCAGGCAGATGGTGTCGCCGGCATTGGTAAAAGACACGCTTATGTCAACATTATGAGAAGTGATCGGTTCGATCAGATAATCGTAATCCCATGCTGGTCCGGGACTAACAAAAGCTGGATCGGTGGTTTGGTTGTACCATTTTACATAAGACAATCCGCTGCCATCGTTATAATGTACGGCACTCAAGGCTTCTCCGGCGCCATCGCTGTTTGTATAGCTGTTCCGGGTAAGACCTATGGGTTCGTTCGTTCCCGAGCCATCCAGAGCCAGATAGAAGTCGCTTGAAACTGTCACGGGAGAACCCCAGGTAACGCAACGTCTGTAGTTGACAAAAGGTGTGCCCGTTCCCATAGGTAATGTGTCGTTAGCATTTGCCAGGATTGTGCCGGGCAGGTTGTTTGTGTCCAGATCATGCAATCGGACGACGATAGCGCCCGGGCCTGTACCCGAAATATCGGTAAAGGCGTAATAACAAGCACCGTATACAGTTATGGGTTGCGGGGCGGCATACCGTTGGGCAACCCCTGAATAAGATGTAGGGAAACCGAACCCTTGTGTCTCTGCTGCAGTTGCTTTGTTAAGTGTGTAGAGCAACGTGTCGTTCCCGCAAGTATGAGCTGTTTTATTTTCAGGGAGGACAACAGGCTTAGCTTCGCCCATTGTCGGCGGTGAGGAGGAGATGGTCTGGCTAATTAAGGCTTGGTTGGTAATGATGGCGAACGCCAAAAGTAAAGATCCTTTCATATTGTGTGAGTGTCAGATTATTCGGATGGTGCTAAGTGCATAATATACGGAATAATCACCTGTCGGTTACGCACAGTAAAGATGTGTCCTCTGTACAACTGTGTTCGGACGTAGAACGATATTTCCAAGCCAGAGAAGAGTGTCGTTATGAAAAGAATAGTCTAAGTTCCTTCGATGATTTCCGGATCATTTAATGTCTATTCTTCTTCTGTGCTACCTCCCTTGTTTTTTATGAACATTACCTCGATCTTGTTGTCTTCTACGGGATCCCGGTCAGTTCTATTTTTTCGCGCTACATTAGCTCCTTTTGATCCTAGCTTCCGATTCAGATCCTCGATCATTTCAGAATACATCAGTCGGCTTCGTCTTGGAGCTGGCTCATCTGCTTTCTTTTCACTCATATCTATTAAATTTAAAGGTTCACTACAATAGTAATAACGCAGAACGTAATCTATTTATGTTAAGCTCAATACAATTTGCTCACGTTATCCCGGCCATCAGATTGTACCAATAATTTGCACTCACTCAGGGTGATAAGTTCTGACGGCCTCTTTTCTGATCGTGGCTTCATCGAGGGTCATCTTTTTGAGCTGATGGTTCCGGTAGAGCTCCATCTGATCATCGTAATGCTTATTCCCGGGACGGTTTGATGCCCCGTAAGGAACTACGGTTTCGATCTCGACACCCTCTTCGCTGTAGCGGATCAGCATGATGTACGACTCCCCTGAGGTTGCTTTGGCTTTGCTTTCTTCATAAGAAGACACGTTGATAGCAGCGATCACATCCTCTAATCCTGAGAGTGGAATAGCCCGATCTCCGCGTACATGCTTCTGGAATTCTCCAAACGGAACCTGAAGGGTGCCGTAATGCTTTGTGAAAAAGTCGTTCGTTTTGGACAACGCTTCTACAACAACCGACTCCGGTATGGAGTCCTTCTTATCGATTTCTCGGTCGTCAACGATCTCCTTAAGATATTTGTAGTGCATCCGCCAGTGAGCAGCACCAATGTTGGCAGTGTCTCCTTTGTGGTCCCAATTCTTAAAGATCGTGATGATTGATTCGAGCTCTGGATAGGTGTCGGTGTCCAATCGGAACACCCCGTTTACGTCAAATGGTGCAATAATGGGTTGGGGGTACTCCTGATCGTATTTGATTCTTTTGAAATCTTCGTAGCTCAGCTTGTCGTAAGCTGCGATCAGATCCATAAATCGCTTACTCCTGTTGTTCATTCCCTCGCGGTATGAAAATGTCTTTTCGAAATCCTCCTTTTTGAGGTTCTCTTTCGGATCGGTACAATTGAAGGGAGAGTTATTCGTATTAAAAAGATAACCGTTCTCGGGGTTGATCATCTGCGGAAGCTCATCTATGTCGTGGTAGCCATTTGTAAGTGTTTTGGCGGTGTTTCCCGGAAGAAGTTCCGACCATTCGAAATCTCCTTTTCGTATAGGTAATAATGCATTGCTGTAGTAATAGATCGTGTCGGACCGGTCGGCGTACATTACGTTGAACCGTGGAATGCCCATAATGCTCAAAGCCTTCTTAAACTCCGTCCAGTTTGCTGCTTTGTTCATGCGATACCACTGATCTATCGCGGTAATTTTGTCAAAAGCACCGGAGTGAAAAGAAAAATATCCACTTTTGTTCTTGATCACCGGACCGTACTTACACCAATAGGCCGCTCTTTTTACCCTGAGGTTTACTTTGCCGAACAGCTTTATCCGAAGTTTGACCTTTCTTTTCTCCAGCTCAAGCCACGAGCTGTCTAACTTGTATTTGTTTTTTTCTTTGGGGTGCATCTCCAGCTGATAGGTGTCGATGAGATCGGGGTAGTTGTAGGTATGGGTCCATCCCAGATTCGTGTTGGTTCCGATGAACGGGCATGGTGATCCGGGAAAAAGTCCGCCTAGCATATTCCACCCTTCTTTGCTCACCACATGAGCCTCGTACCAGCAAAAGGAGCCGGTCAGAGGTTGGTGGGTGTTGACATTGAAATACGTTTTACCATCGGTGGTTTTGTTTTTGGAAATGGCAAAAGCATTGGATCCGATCTTTTTGTCCTGAACATTGTTGTCGCTCATTTCTTTCAGCGGTTTGACCTTATCGTTGAACAGGTCGCGGATGATGTTCCCTGAGTCTGTATAAAAGTGAATGACTAAGTTGAAGCCGGTGAGATATTCCTTAACGGTAACAGGGAATGTCCCTTTGACCAGTATTTCGTCAGGGTGTGTTTCCGCAAATCTGTTAAGTCCGTCAACGTATCCCCGGATCACCTTCAGGACATCTTCCGAAAGCTCGTCATAATGTGCTTCCACAGATTCACGGCAGCGCAACAGCTCCACCAGATAATCCAGAACAACCCCTTTTTTACCCATGTGTCTTCCCAGCAACCCTTTGGTTGGTAAGAAGGTCTCCTGTATGGTCTTGAAATCATCTTCCGCATGAGCCCAGGCCAAACCATAGGCTACTTCGGCATCTGTGTCAGAGAAAATATGTGGAACACCGTAAGCATCACGTATGATCTCGATCGATGCTGGGTCGATCTGAGCCTGATGGGTTTTTACCCAGAGCAATGCGGTCAAACAAAGCGCCAGACAAATACCTCCCCGGCGATCCGGGTAGGACCGAAATGAATAATACGAGAAATGATGCACGGCTGAAAGTTAGGAAATTTAGTGTTATGAATGAATTTCAACAGGATCCGTCTATTTCTAAAATTTCGGGTAAGAAGATAGCGGTAGTTTAACTTCGGGCTAGTGGTTCATTTAATCTTATCTGACCGAAAAGAGCTTGGATACAAGTTTCCTCGTATCGGAGCTGAATACCGCTACGTAATTTCCTCTGGTAAGCTGGCTGGTAATAGTGGTGGTGTATGTGTTCGACAACAGCATTTTAGTTGTTAGTTTTTGCCCCGTGATCGTATATATCTCAACTTTTGAAGCACCGTAGAATTCCAACTTGATCTGATTATTCCCAAGGCTAAAGACGGAGAAGTTATCTGGGTCCAAGTGGTCCGGCATGGATTGGGCCATGTCAACATAGATCAAACCTCTCATTCCCATTGAAGCATGTGGGTCGCAGATGTAATAATACTTGCCGGGCGTATTCAATACAAAATATTCGGCAGGTCCGGGAGCACCAAAACCCAGCCAGAATAATCCGTTATGATTGGAAATACTGTCTGCCCAATCTGTGGAATCTACCGAAGTCGTACTGTGATAACCGATGCTGGTCAGCCGCACTGTGTCGCCTGATTCAATATGTAGTGTGTCGGGATCGAACTGATGGTCGGTAGCCATAATGGTGTGTGATTGTTGTCCAAAACAAGCAGTGCACCAAAGAGCCAAAAGAAGTAAACAGGATTTTTTCATGATCGTAAAATTTGTTGTGATTGCAGTAATACTACAAAAAAGATGGGCTTGCAGAACTTTACACGGGAGTTAAGCAAAAAATAGGCTTCCAATAGAATGCACTGAAATAGCAGGTGGTTATTCTATCAGGTCAGGTGAATCTTTTTTTCCGCCATATTTTTCAGCTTCTTCGGTATAACCTTCGTTCGGATCTATCTGTAAATAACGAGATAGGATCTTCACGCCAAAGTAAAAAGGAATGGTGTCTGCCAGCGCTGTAGCGAATTTAAAAACATAGCCGGATAGGATAAAGATGGTCAGGTTGTTAAATAAGCTGATGTCAGGATCTAAAGGTAGTGCATGCGCATAATAATGTGTTATTAGAACCACAGCAATTGAGTCTACAAGCTGACTGATCAGAGTGGATCCGTTGTTTCTTAACCACAAATGCTTTCCGTTGGTTAGTCGTTTGAGCCAGTGGAAAATATGAACATCGCAAAATTGGGCTGTAAGATAGGCGATCATGGATGCAGCTGTGGCGCCGAAAGCAAGCTCTCGGATCTCAAAGAAAACCCGGCCGTGGGTTTCGTAAGGCGGTAGGCCGGTAGCCGGGTCAATTTCCGGGTAAGGCGGCAATTCTCCTCCTAACCAAAGGATGAACAGCACCCATAAATTTAGTATCAGCCCGATCCATACGATCAGATTAGCCCTTCTTCTACCATAAATCTCGCTGATGAAATCAGTGCAAAGGAACGTGATGGGGTAGGCAAGAATACCAACTGCCAGCATAAAAGGAACCTTTGTGTCGCCAACGTAAAAGGAAAGGTCAATGAAACGGGTAATGCCCAGAATGTTCAGCATTGTCAGAGAGCCAAGAAAAACTCCGGCTAAAACCAGAAACACTGTCTCTCTCCTGATATTCAGGTTTGTTTCAGATCCTTTTGGTGAGAACATTCAACATCATTTTACTACTGTTTGTAACTTTCTACAGCAAACATAAATAAATTGTGACAGAACCCTTTATACTTGCAACCTGAATATCTTATATTTACTGACCAATTGCGAGCATAGAAAGATGAATAAGGTTTTTACGTTGTTAAAAATTGAGGCGGATGAAAGGCGTAGCGTGGTGTTGATCATGCTGCTCTCCTTTTTTCTAGGAGTTTTTAATGGAACCTTTTACATCGGGTCGCATAGCCAGTTTCTGGATACTTTCGGAAAGGATGAAATTGCAAACGCTTATGTTATCTCAGGATTGGTTGGTATTGTCATGACCTTTATTTATGCCTTTTTTCAATCCAGAATATCATTCTCAGCGCTATCGAAATGGAACCTGATCATGATCAGCCTAATGGCATTTGCTTTGCGACTAGCGTACGATTATATGGATCCTAGTGCTGTTGATTTCGCCTATTTTGTGCTAT
>JAAZYJ010000046.1 GCA_014239715.1 Flavobacteriales bacterium | reverse complement strand
TGGAGGAGGCGATACAACAATGTATTACGATTCAACCCGGCCTTTTGTAGAGCTGGCTAGTAGGGATTTCGGAAGTTACCTGCAGGTTTTATTTAGTGACAATACACCGGAGACGAAATCGTTATTCACTAGTGATACGGGAGTTCCATACAGCTATATGTACTATGACGACAAGACTTGTATGGTGTTGCGAATGACCAGTATTCTATTACTTGCCGGGTTTAAAAGTTTTCTGATCTCCAGCGTCCTGCTGAGTGTTTTGTCTTACATCGGTTTATGGAAGATCTATAAGCTACTGTGCTCATATTACCCGGAATTAAGCAAAATACTGTGTTATGCTGTTTTGTTTGTTCCTTCAATTACTTTTTGGGGAAGTGGAATATTGAAGGATACGTATACTATGGCTGCTACCGGTCTCATTACTTTTTCCTTTCATGAGCTCTTCATTAAGAAAAGGCTGAGAAGCGTTGTCAATTGGTTCCTTTTCTTTCTTAGTGTCTCGATCTTGCTTTCTGTCAAACCGTATATTTTTATGACAATTCTGCCATGTCTTTTTATATGGTTAATATTCGAAAGGATGGAAAAAACCAAGAATATACTGGTGTACGGGTTGGCTTCTCCTATATTCCTAGCAATTCTGTTTGGAGGAATGTACCTCATTTTTTCGGGACTCGGAGATGTCTTGTCCAAGTTTTCATTGGATCAGGCATTGGAAACTGCGCAGATCATTCAGAGCGATCTGCAAAGAGCAGAGCAGTATGGTGAGAATTACTTCAACATAGGTGCATTTGACGGAAGCTTTGCATCTGCATTGTACCTGGCACCATCAGCAATATATGCGGGACTGTTTAGACCGCAGATATTTGAGGCTAGAAATGTGGTGATGATCATGAGTGGTCTTGAAAATTTGATTTTATTGGGCCTTACAGTGATCATTCTCATTCGTCCTGGAATACGAAAGGTATTTCGGATCGTTAAAACAAATTCCTATATAAAGTTCTGTTTGATATTTTGTTTGATGCTTGCATTTATAATTGGATTGACAACGGCCAATTTTGGAGCCTTGGTAAGGTTCAAAATACCCATATTCCCCTTTTATTTGAGCTCGCTTTTCATCATTTATTTTTACCCGAGGTTAGCGCATATGGCAACAGCAGAAAAAGTAGAGTGATTAGGGCGTTTAATCAATACTGTTGTCCTGGTAAATCTCCTTATAGATCTGAATTTGATTTTCGATATTTCGAAATTTCTCGGCTAGTTTTCTCGCATTATTTTGGTAATCTGTCTTTCCGAGAACTAACGCTTTAATGGCTTTAGCTGCCTGAGTCAAACCATCTTTAGAAAAGTCGCTGATCACAACCCCGGCCTCGGCTTCTGAAATGAGTTGTGAGTCATCAGAAATATCTCTGGAAATTACAACAGGCAGACCCATAGACCAGTATTCCCCATCTTTGATGGATGTGCAATAACGTTTTGTTGGAACGGGTTTTACCGGATTCAGCGCAAAGTCAGCTTGCGCCATGAAAAGAGGAACTTCCTTGTGAGGGACAAAACGTTTCACTATAACTTTCTCACTCAGTTTATGTTTGTCCAACATTTTTTGAAATGAGAAGTTGTCGTAATCCGTTAAAAATATGACCTTGAAATGCTCGAATGTATCCGTGCATATTTTCCAGAATGTGAAAATTTCATCCTCAAAATAGATTCCACCTACTTTTCCAGCATAGATGCAAACAACATCTTCCTTCTGAATACCCAACTCAACACGTATATTAGGATACCGTGAATTAGTAAACATGTCCAGATCAACACATGCAGGTTTTACGTGATAGTTAGTTGGGTCTACATTGTATTTGTCTATACAGTATTGTTTCATTTCAGCCGTTAGTCCGATTAGATGTTCTGCAGCTTTGGCTTGCTTTCTTTCTAGCCAGTACAACAATTTAAAGGCTAAACCATTTCTATTCCATGTACCATTCTCTACCATGCTCTCCGCATGTGGTTCAAAACTGTCAATTACAAGTCGAACCCCGGTTGATCGATGAATCAGGTATCCAATTGCACCTCCTGGCGTGCACCAGCTATGTAAAGTTCGAACATTATTATTTTTAACAAAACGAGTCAGGTTTCTAATTAATCCTCTCAATTTTGGTAAGGTCATTGGACTAAAAGGAGAATAAGGAAAAGCCAGAACATTGAAATCTGGATCATTCATTTCTCGAAATTTGTCAATTTGTTCATGGTCATTTTCTTGCGTAACCAAATAGATCGATGAGCTTTCAGGTAACAGCTTCTTGATTTCCCTGAGATAGGGAAGTGTATAGGCCTGAATCAATGCATCTTCAAATGACCAATAAGTGATCACTAAAATGTTATGTGAAGTACTTGCTGACAATTGGCGAACACCCTGAGGGAAGGGATGATAATATATTGGAAAATATATTGAAATGGGAAGGCGAAGTAGT
>JAAZYJ010000047.1 GCA_014239715.1 Flavobacteriales bacterium | reverse complement strand
TAAGTATATTTTTATTGCAATAAAGAAAATGAAAAATACAATAACAGAGCGGCATTAATCAACTAAAGGGTTAGAATCGCTTATAAACGGTAGCTGGAAGCTGCTTAAATTGGTATCGCCGGAAAATTTATAGATCTCATCAGAATTTGCACAGTGCACATCGTTTATGGAGGTTGGTCTTGAAGCCCTTAATTTGATTCGCTCATCCGCTACCCAAACTTTGTTTGACTCACTTTTGGGCATAAAAAAAGCCAACTCAGCTGAGTTGGCTTACATTAGTCGGGGTGAGAGGATTCGAACCTCCGATCTCGCGCCCCCCAGACGCGCACTTTAACCGGACTAAGCTACACCCCGATGAATATTCTTAGCGGAGGACAAAAATAGATTTTCTAATCAAATTGAAGCAACAATTGGCAAACATTAATCCAGTCAGGACTAATGTCATGCATCAACAACTTTTTGGGCTACGGTTCTGGAAATTAAACCTTTCCTAACATGTCGTCTTTCAAACTACTGTCGGCCGGCTTTGATCCAAGCCAGATGCCGAACAATGCCTTTTTGAATGGTAAGCCCTTAATGTTTCCTCGAAGCTCTCCATTCTTTGAAAAATCTACTCCTTTCCCAGGTTGATAGGTAATGGAGATAATGTCTCCTGTGGTGAAAGCATCATCATAGAATTTCATGAATGAGTCAATCTCATCTTGGGTAGCCTTGCCCTGATCGGATTTCTCAAATCCTTCAATGACGGATTCAACAAATTTGTCTCGGGTTACTTTGTTGGAAACCAGCTCTATTCTTATTGCCATTTCCGCATCATCGTTGATGATCTTGTTGGCGTCCATAGATGGGCGTCTGAGATAAAGTGCACCTACATAGAGGTCCAGTGTGTATTTTTCACGAAGTCCGCCGCCGTTGTATATGACAGTTTTATCGTTGACAGTTAGCTTTGCGGGTAATTCAACTCCCGCAACAGTTCTTTTTTGAGAGAAACCAGTTGATGAGATGCATGTGCACGCCATCACTATCAGAAGGGATACGATCTTAATTTTCATGTGGATAAATATTATTTATATTTGATTGGTAACAAAAATAACTCCAAATAAATCAATTTACTCTTAAGAATGAAAAAAATATACGTTCCTTTTGCTTTACTTACTGTATTACTGACCGCTTGCGGTGGTTGGACAGATGCCCGAAAACAAACGGTTCTTGATAAATGTCAGGAAGATCTTTATGACTGCGATTGTTATTTGAAAACGACAATGGAAGTATTTGAAGACCCTGATACGTACACAAGCACGCTGGAAAATGAATCCGAAAATGGAGAACAAATTGACGCGTATTGGGACAAGGTATTTGAGGACTGCATGACAGAGTAAAATTATATTTCAACTATTTGTTGGCCAATTGTCTCAACGTATTGGATTGGTTAATAGCCTATGGTGTTGTTTTTATTCCGTTCATCCAAAATATTTCCCATGTGTACTGCGTTCGACTACCTTTAGGCGGCTAACTCGTAATGTTGAAGTTTTCAATGAACATAGTTGTGGGTTATTTGTTTAACTGAGAATAATTAAATGAGTCACTTAGAATGATTAAGCAGCTGCTTCTTTTCTTGATGGTAATGGTCAATTTGACTGTGCTGGCACAGGATAAGTTCACAGTAAGCGGATATGTGAAGGATGCTGAAACAGGCGAACTTTTAATAGGCGCTGAGGTGTACTTAAAGGAGCTCCTTAAAGGTCAGTCAACAAATCATTATGGATTTTACTCGATAACGGTCCCGGAGGGTTCTTATACTCTTGTTAGTCAGTATTTTGGGTTTGATGATTTTCAGGAAAAAATTGAATTGAATAAGAATTTAAGGATCAATATAGAGCTGGGTTTTTATTTGGATACTTTGCAAGAGGTTGTAGTTGAATCTGAAAGAAAGGACAATAACACGACCGGTACACAGATGGGTACTATCGAGCTGGACATGAACAAATTGAAGACGTTGCCGGCATTTATGGGGGAAGTGGATATTCTAAAAACGATTCAGCTCCTCCCTGGAGTTCAATCAGCTGGAGAAGGAAATACAGGATTCTATGTGCGTGGTGGCGGACCTGATCAGAATCTGATCTTACTCGATGAGGCAACGGTGTACAACGCTTCTCACTTATTTGGTTTCTTCTCGGTGTTCAACGCGGATGCCATTAAAAAGGTAAACCTGATCAAGGGAGGAATGCCGGCCAATTTTGGCGGACGCCTGGCTTCGGTTTTGGATATTACAATGAATGATGGGAATTACAAAGAATACAAAGCCAATGGTGGAATTGGCTTGATCGCCTCCAGGCTCACTGTAGAGGGCCCCATCAAGAAAGACACTGCCTCCTTCATTATATCAGGAAGACGGACCTATATCGATATCCTGACCAAACCGTTCGTTGATGAAAATGCTGCGGCCGCTGGCTCAGGATATTTCTTCTACGATCTTACTGCCAAAGCGAATTGGCGTATATCTGATAATGACAGACTATTTCTTTCAGGCTATTTCGGACGTGATGTATTCACCTTCAACAATGATAAGCTGGGGTTAAATTTTAAAGTGCCCTGGGGCAACGCAACTGCATCCTTGAGATGGAACCACCTTTTTAATGACAAGCTTTTCTTAAACACAACGGCCATTTTCAGCTACTATAATTTTGCGTTTGAGGCAGAACAGAGTCAGTTCAGGTTCAAGCTAAGCTCTGGAATTAGAGATTACAATTTAAAAACTGATTTCACATGGTTCGCTGGTTCAAACCACAAAGTTAAATTCGGAGCGAACTATATCTTTCACACTTTTGTGCCAAGCTCTGTTTCTGCCAGCTCAGGAGATCAGGACTTCGGCACCGCTGATATAACCAAAATACGTGCAAATGAAGCCGCGGTTTATCTCCTAGATGAATTTGATATTGGAGACAGACTCAAGGTGAACATTGGCGCACGACTATCTGTTTTTCAGCAGATCGGCCCGTTTACGCGTTATTTTAAAAATGAAACAACCCAGCTTACGGACAGCACGAAAACATGGGGCCGAGGAGAATCAATTGTTGTTTATCCTGGATTTGAACCGAGGTTCAGTGCCCGTTATTTGTTTCAGGATAACTCTTCAATTAAAGCTGGTATTACACACAATTATCAATATGTCCACCTTGCTTCAATTTCGGCGATCTCTTTGCCAACTGATCTGTGGTTTCCAAGCTCGGATCTGGTGAAACCTCAGATTGGTACTCAATACAGCATTGGTTATTTCAGGAATTTCAACGACAACAAATTTGAGACTTCTGTTGAGCTGTATTATAAAGACCTGAAGAACTTGATTGAGTATAGAGAAAATGCACAACCGGATGATAACATCGAAGACAATGTGGACAATCAGCTGACTTTTGGTGACGGCTATTCGTATGGTGCGGAGTTTTTCGTTAAAAAGAAGTTCGGATCTTTAACGGGTTGGGTAGGGTATACCTGGTCCAGAACCATGCGGAAGTTTGATGAAATTGATCAGGGAAATGAATTCTCGGCAAAGTATGACCGAAGGCATGATCTGTCTGTGGTGCTTAGCTACGACATCAGTAAAAGGGTTAACATTGGAGCAGCGTTTGTTTATGCTACCGGAAAT
>JAAZYJ010000048.1 GCA_014239715.1 Flavobacteriales bacterium | reverse complement strand
GATCTGTCAACTGTACACCTCCTGACACAAATTGAATAGATGCCGTTTTGTCTATGCCATAATCAATAATTGCTCCCGGCCAAAAGTAAATGTCGCTGATGGCACTTTCACTCTGTTCTCTGACCATTTTGGCCGATAGACCTGCATTCTCCAGCTCTTTGAACAGCTCTGGAGCTAACTCTTCGTCTTCGTCAGGATCGATGAACTCATATTTCACTTTTCCGTCCGACAAATGATTGAACTCTATGAGTTTGTCCTCAATGTTTCTTCGCAGGTTTTCGACTTGCGCAGGAAAATCATCACCCGCCAGGTAGACTCGTACATAGATGTTGTGGCTCAGATCATTTTCAAGAAGATCCACAAATCCAGGGGTTAGCGAATGGGCTCCTTCTTCGGTAAGATCAATACGGCTGTATTCGACAAACCCGAAGAGGTTGATAAGAGCTATTCCTATAACAACTGCAACTGTCTTCAATATGTCTTTCCAGAGGATCACCATTTTCTGCTTTTTAAAACTAGCTGAGTTAATACCAGGAAGATCAGGATCAGACTAATGAAATAGGTCAGGTCACGCGTATCCAAAACACCCTTCTGAAGAGAATGGTAATGAGCGCTAATGCCAAGACTTTGAACGGCTCCGTCCCAGGTTCCCCACCAGGAATAGCTGCCGATAGCGTCGAATCCCTGATAAAAAATGAACGACAATGTCAGGGCTAAGAGGAAAGAAACGACCTGATTAGAGGTGCAGGAAGAACAAAAAACACCAATTGCCAGAAAAATCGCTGCAATCAGATAAAGACCAATATAGCCGCCAAGCGTTCCTCCAATGTCAATGTTGCCTATGGGGTCACCCATATAGTATACTGAAACGTAATAGATCCATGTTGGCAGTAGTGAGATGAAAATGATGAAAAACCCGGATAAATATTTTGCCAGAAGGATATGATGGTCTTTCAACGGTTTTGTACAAAGCAGCTCGATGGTTCCGGTTCTTTTTTCCTCAGCAAAAGTGCGCATTGTAATTGCAGGAATAATGAATAGAAATATAAGCGGTGCGTTGTAAAACAGACCGTTGAGAGTTGAAATACGCATTTCAAATACGTTCTCAGAGCCTCCGATCACCCACATGAACAGTCCCGTGGTCAATAAGAAGAGTGTGATCGTAATATACCCGATCAGGGAGTTCAGAAAGGAACGGACTTCTTTTAAAAATAATGCGTACATGAATTGCCTAAAATCAGGTCAAAAATAAGTAAAACGCTTTGTACTCAGCATGTATTGTGAATACTTTTCATCTTGTAATTGTTAACTGGCAGTAATGATTCACGTCGGGGATAATTGAGATGTCTGTTGCGAGTTGGCCTTCTGCTATCTTTTAAGGTCCATAAGTGCCGAAAAGGTTTTGTCAATGTCTTTGTCCGCAACCAAAAAAGTAACCTCGTTAGTGGTTGATATTACTTCAATTACGTTAATGCCCAACCACGCCAGCTTCTTCAAAAGATAATAATATACCCCGGAAATTTCTGTGTTCTCTTTGGGCAGATTAATGGTTACTGCGGATAAGTTCTTTTTGTGGCCAAGTAGCTGTTCGCTTTGGAAAAACGTAACCAGCTGATCATGCAAATTATTGCTTGCAATTATTGTAGACTCCCTAATCCCGTTTGAAAAAGAGATGAAACTATCTGTTTCCGAGGAGACCTGCTTGAAAAAATTGGCCTGTGAAAGGAAAAGCGTTTCGGAATTCTTGAATGTATAGTCATTTATTCCACTTTTTACGGTGAAATCCCCAAGTTTATTAAAAAATTTCTTGATGCCAAGATTGATCTTGTGGTAATAACCCGGCTCCATTCGATTGATCGCCATGACGATGGCTCCTTCGTTGATTTCCCGGCCTAATTTATTGCAAACTTCAGAATGCATATGGCGAGCAAGCGCTGAAACATTAATTAATTTATCAGCAATGGCTTCTTCAAGAAAAGGTGATTGCTGGATGATCTCTGTGACTGTTTTGGAAATACCTGACATGTTAAAATAAAAACAAAGTGTTAAAATATAGTGCAAAAATAGTAAAATTCGGCATATGGTGAAATATTCGTATTTATTTCGCAGCAAATTATTACAACCTGAAATGTATTTGAGCAAAGACGTTATTGACAGTTATCAAACCCCCTATTACTATTACGATCTGGATTTGTTGAAAACCACGTTGGCAGAACTTGTTCGAGCCAGCGATCGTCCGGAATATCACGTGCATTATGCCATCAAAGCGAATTCCAATCAGCCTGTTCTCGATCTGATATCGGATTTTGGGCTGGGAGCAGATTGTGTCAGTGGCAATGAGATCGAAAAGGCTATTACATCAGGGTTTTCTTCTCAATCAGTCGTCTTTGCTGGAGTAGGAAAAACAGATAGTGAGATCTGTTTTGCTTTGGCCAATGATATCTTCTGTTTTAACTGCGAATCAATGCAGGAAATTGAAGTGATCAACGCGCTTGCAGGGCGCCTGGACAAAAAAGCCCGAATTGCTGTTAGTATCAATCCTGATGTTAATGCTTGCACGCATGAGTATATTACAACCGGGTTGAATGAAAATAAATTTGGTATTTCCGAACATCAGCTGAATAGTGTTTTGGAAAAAATAGCTGCTTCACCCAACGTGACATTGGATGGAATACATTTTCACATTGGATCACAGATTACAAAAATGTATGTTTTTAGGGAGCTGTGTGCAAAAATTAACAGGATCAACCTGTGGATTAAAGAGAGAGGAATCGAGCTGAACCACATTAACGTTGGTGGCGGATTAGGAATTGATTATGAATTCCCTCAATTGAATCCGGTTCCTAATTTTACCAGCTATTTTGACTTGTTTGGTAAATTTCTTCATCTGTTGCCGGGCCAGAATGTTCATTTTGAGCTAGGCAGGAGTATAGTTGGACAATGTGGCAGCTTGGTGACCAAGGTGTTGTATATTAAAGAAGGTATCGAACACGATTTTGTAATATGTGATGCCGGCATGACTGAATTGATGAGGCCAGCTTTATACAATGCTGAACATCGTATAGATAACCTGAGTTCGATATTTACTAAAACTGATAATTACACAGTAGTTGGGCCGATATGTGAATCTTCGGATTGTTTCGGGAAAGGTCTGAAACTGCCGATAACACAGCGAGGGGACCTATTGGCGATTCGATCGGCCGGTGCCTACGGAGAGGTAATGGCCAGCAACTATAATTCAAGAAACAAAGTACATGCAGTTTATAAAGGACACGATCAAGTATTGGTGCCACACCTTGCTTTAACTGGCCTAACCAGTTGAATTGCTGTTTGGTCGTTCATTTTTCGTTTTGAATACAATCGAATTCACTCTACTAGCTCAGATCATCAACAACCGATAAGCTCCATGCCCTTGCCTTTTCAGAGAAGAGTGGTTTGGTCTTGGACCATACCTCTTTAAAGAGTTGTGACCTTCGATAATTTTCCAGGTGGTCCTGGGATTCCCATTTACTGTAGGTGAAGAACTTATTTGGGGCGTCACCGTCTTGTAAGAGCTTTACATGAAGGCATCCTTCGAAAGCTCGAATTTCACTTTTGTTTCGCTCAAAATTATCAAGGAATTCACCGGTGTGTTCTTCTTTAAAAGTAAGCTGGACTATTCGGATGAGCATCTGATCATTCAAATTGGATGGTTACAGTATCGTACATTTTAAGGCCAAACAGCTTATTTGCTCCGCCACCAGCCCCTTCAACGCCTTTGTTTATAGCAATTTCTAAATGTTCCGAGGAACCAAAAAGGGCAATTTTCTCACCTTCCGGGACTTGTGAATATTTCCGGCTTATTTTATCAATGGAATAAGCAGAGCTACGAAACAAGATTGAAAAAGAACGTCCTTTGCTCACCTGTTGAAATAGTGACTTAGTAATGTTTGTGATCACATTTCCATAGGAGTCAATGTAAATGACCGTACCTCGTATCAGAGATTCCTCTACAATAGGTCTGTACATTTGTTTTTGTTTCACTGCGTTTTTTCGGATGCCAATGATTTCTGGTGTTCCGCCACGCGCAAGGTGACAGGCAGCCTTGGTAAATACGTCTTTAACCGGAAAAGTAAGATCGTCACTATCCTGGGATATGTTGAGCTCGAAAATGTTTTCAGGAATTTTATCAAAAAGTATGGAGAAAATGCCGTTGTCTGCACCAATGAAATAATGACCGTCACATTCTACCAACATATGCGCTCTGTCAACGGATGCTTCGGGGTCGACACCTATAATGTGAACCGTGCCTTTTGGAAATTCTTTGTATGAGTTTCTGAGTAAAAATGCGCATTGAGCAATGTCAAAGCGGGTCAGGTGGTGTGAGATGTCAACAATTCTTGCTTCTTCAAGTTGTGAATAGATTGCGCCTTTAACCGCCGAAACATAGTGATCTCGGGTACCCATATCTGTTGTTAAAGTGATAATGGCCATGTTTAAAGTTAATTCTTTCTATTCCCGTTAAAAAGTGGTTATTTTGGGTTAAAATTAGCACAATAAATTAGAATAAAACCAACAAGATATTGCAGGTAAAAGAAATTCAACTGACAGGGGTGAACCCGATTGAGATATTTGGAACCAAAG
>JAAZYJ010000049.1 GCA_014239715.1 Flavobacteriales bacterium | reverse complement strand
TTTCGACGCCAAAGGAGACCCTGTAGACAGAATGGAGGCTTTAATTCTACAAGAAGATTCATTTAAGGAACTATGTGATAAAGGAAATTGTTTGTTTTTTGGAGATGGCTCAACAAAATTCCAATCTTTAGCTTCATGCGAAACCGCAGTATTCAAAGACGTTGACCCCGGAATTGAAGGTATGGTTGCTGATTGCTACGACAAATATGAAAAAGAAGATTTTGAAGACGTAGTTGATTTTGAGCCACTTTATCTTAAAGAATTTATTGCCGGGAAAAAAAGTGAATGAGATCGAAAAAATTAACAGCGCTAATCGTAAAATTTGTATTTGTATTTCGTGATGGTAATGGTGTTCGTCATCATATCTTTTGCCAGCTGACTCTCCAACAACATTGTCTTTCCATTGTAGAGTAATTTTCGCTGTAGCTTATGAGCACTGTTCTTGTGGTAATTGTGTTCCACCAGATTGCCTAGCCCATCATAGATATAGAAGTTTTCGATCTTCGTTGCTTTATCAAGATTTGGCCATTCAGTTTTTTTCATTGCCTGACCTTGCTCATTATATTCAAATGTTATTTTGCTTCTTCGATTACCAATCACTGTCTTAGTTGTGACTTCTTTCAGATAACCGTTTTCGTCCCAGGTGAATAACTCTTCCATAAAAGCACGCTTGTAATTATTAAAGTGCAGCCTTTTCAATACATCATCTGAGAGCCGTTGGTACCTGTATTCTTCTGACACGATGATGTAACTTTTCTTAAGCTGAAATTGAAATTTATTCGGGCCTGCGTTATCGTCTCGGGAATAGGTTTTACGTACAATCCTGTCTAACGAGTCGTATACGTAATTATCTGAAAAAAACCCATACGTATCACTTTTTCTTTTGACCGTTAAATTGTTTCCTTCATAATAAAAATAGACAACAGAGGTATCCCTCTTTTTGCTCAAATTTTTGAAGGTGTTCATTGTTGATGTCTGACGACCTTCCGGGTCAAATTCAAAGATCTCCACAAGTCCCTGAGGCCGTATCACATCAAGCTGCTTTTTGGTCGAAATATTACCGTTAATAGACTTTATCCGATTGTTTTTTATGAACTCAATATTGAAAAAAGGCAAGTCTGAATAGGCTCCGCACTGTCTATTGTCGATCTGCTGGGCCCATGCTATATTTTGAATGAATATCAGGAGTAATAAATACCGCATTAAATTAATTTTAATGCCTCATCAACAGATGAAACAGGGGCCTCACAGGTGCCATCAACGCAAACAAAAATAAGTGTTTCTTTTGCACTAAACCTTCCCCTGAAAATGGGTAATTCACTTTCTTTTGAACAATGCAAAACCACCAAAAATTCATCCGATTTGGACCTGATCATTTCGGCCAGATCCTCTGCATTGGGCCCTGTAACAACGACCTCCTTATAGCTGGTGCATAGCTTTACCCCCAATAGAGCCCAATTGGAATAACCAGAGGTATAGTTCGGAATATAACTCCATACATTGCTTAGCATTTGTCGGGCAGTGGACTTAAAAGTTGAATGGTCAAGGTACTTGCCACAGACTAGGATGGCATGTGCCATTTCAGAATTCGAAGCCGGAATGACATTGTCAGAAACCTCCTGCTTCCGGGCGATTAGCCGTTCACTGTTGTTGTCTGTAAAGTTGAATAGCCCGTTCGTCTTATCAAAGAAATGATCAAACGCATAGTTGATCATGTCTTTCGCCTTTGCCAAGTACATTTCGTTAGAAGTTACTTCGAAGAGTTTGGCTAGCGCCGAAGCTGTGAATGCGTAGTCCTCTAGAAAACCGTCGATCTTAGCTATTCCTTTCTGAAAAGAATGGTACAATTTTCCGCTGTCGGCAAGTAGGGTGTTCAAAATGAAATCAGCGCATTTTGTTGCTAGTTCAAGATGCTTTCTGTTTCCGGTAACCAGATAGGTATCTGCCAATCCGGCAATGGCAATCGAATTCCAGGAGGTTAAAATTTTATCGTCCAGACCGGGTTTGATCCTCTTTTCTCTTATTGCCAATAATTTCGACTTGACACTTTTTAATTGTTCGTTTTGCTCAAATGAATCTCTTAGTAAAATGTAATTTCCGTTTTCCCAGAGTCCTCTTTCATTCAGATTAAAATAGGCTTCAGCCAAGCTGTAATCAGTCTTCAGATGCTTCTGGACCTCTTCTTTCGTCCAGACATAATATTTGCCTTCTATATTCTCAGAGTCCGCATCTAGTGCTGAATAGAACCCTCCCCGATCATCAAGTAGTTCGCGTTCCAGGAATAGAACGGTCTCATTAATGACCTCAAGATATTCTTCATTTTTGGTCCTGGAGAATCCCTTAGCGTAAAGAGACAAAAGCTGTCCATTGTCGTACAGCATTTTTTCAAAGTGAGGAACCTTCCAGACCGCGTCTACACTATATCTGTAAAACCCTCCTCCCAGCTGGTCATATATACCTCCTCGCGCGAGCTTTGTTAATGTAAGATCAACAAACTCGAGAAGTTTTTTATCGCTTCGGAACTCTGCAAAATTTTGGATGAACTGGTAATTGTTTGGCATTGGGAACTTTGGTGCTCGGTTCATTCCACCCTCATGCCAATCAAATTGATCAGACCACTGTTCGATGGATCGCCCCAGAAGCTCTATGTCAAAAGACACTACTTCTGATAACTCGATCAACTCAATGCTTTGAATGCCTTCTGTTAACTTATCCGAATATTCTTTTAACTTTTCCTGTTCATTCTGCTGTAAATGAACCAATTGTTCCAACACATTCATCCATTGGTCCTTTGGGAAGTAGGTGCCGCCATAAAACGGTTTTCCATTGGGCAGAACGAAACAATTTAAGGGCCATCCTCCCCGCTGGGTCATTAGCTGGACTGCATGCATGTATATTTGATCGACATCAGGTCTCTCTTCCCGGTCTACCTTAATGTTGACAAAATGCGCATTCATGTATGCGGCTACTTTTTCGTCTTCAAAAACTTCGTGTTCCATTACATGACACCAGTGACAGGCAGAGTATCCAATGCTTATAAGAACAAGTTTGTTTTCGCTTCTGGCCTTGTTCCATGCTTCATCAGACCATGGGAACCAGTCTACAGGGTTATTCTGGTGTTGTAATAAATATGGGCTGGTTTCGTTCGCTAATCGATTCAAAATCTAAAATTTAAAGTCGCTTGCTTTAATGTTCTGGGTGAAATCCACATCAAACTTTTTTCCGATACCATATGCCTTGGCTTTTAATTTCCCTTTTACTCTTAGTTTCGCCGTCCCCCCTAACAAGACCCCTAAACTCGAGAATATTCCTTGAGTAATGCTTGCCATGTTTCCGTCAAAAACAACATCATGCACCTGTGATCTGTTCTTTTCCAGCTTAACGTCATCCAGCATTTTCGTTTTCCCCAGCTTCTTACCATTCAAATACAGATCAAAAGTGCTTTTCTTTATTTTGATGTTGTAGTTGTTGGG
This sequence comes from Flavobacteriales bacterium, assembly GCA_014239715.1. The sequence continues at coordinate 1,280 of JAAZYJ010000049.1, read as the reverse complement.
GTTCTTGATTTTCATAGATAAAGTAATCCTTACATCCTCCGTGTCCAGCTTATTGATCGAATAATCTGTAACACCAAGAAATTCAACCTCTTTGTAATCAATGCAAGAATTAAAAAGGAATAGGATAGAGATTCCAAAAAGCAACTGTCTTATTGTGTTTGTCATGTTCATGCTAACGCAAGGATTGGTCCTAAGCTTACATCGAATCATCAGTTTTTACCAGCTCAGTAAAATTTTTAAAAAAATAAGGAATGGTCTCAATGCCTTTTAAGTAATTAAAAATGCCGTAATGTTCATTTGGGGAGTGGATTTTATCCGAGTCCAAACCGAATCCCATCAAAATGGATTTCACACCTAATTCCTTTTCGAACATTGCCACAATGGGAATGCTGCCTCCGCTTCTCATTGGAATGGGCTTTTTGCCATAGGTCAGCTCCATGGCCTGACTGGCAGCAGTATACCCAGCAAAATCCGTTGGAGTAACAAATGGTTCTCCGGAATGGTGTGGCGTTACTTTTACCTTAACACCTGCAGGAGCAATACTTGTAAAATGTTTTGTAAACAAAGCAGTTATTTCAGCAGATACCTGGTTCGGAACCAATCGCATGGATATCTTCGCGAATGCTTTTGATGGGAGTACCGTTTTTGCTCCTTCGCCAATGTAACCTCCCCAAATTCCATTTACATCAAGTGTTGGCCTTACCGAATTGCGTTCCAATGTGGTATAATCGCGCTCCCCATCAACATCGTCAATTTCAAGATCAGCCATATATTCGGCTTTTGAAAACGGTGCTTTCGCGAGCTCGTTTCTCTCTTCATGTGTAAGCTCAATTGCTTTATCATAAAATCCGGGTATCGTAATATGGTTATCATCATCCTTCATTGAGGCGATCATTTCGCATAAAATATTGATGGGATTCGCTACGGCGCCTCCGTATAGACCGGAATGCAGGTCTCTGTTTGGACCGGTAACTTCGACCTCCAGATAGCTCATGCCTCTCAAGCCAACTGTAATGGAAGGGATCTGGTTGCTGATTATCCCGGTATCACAGATCAGGATAATATCACAGTCAAGCTCACTTTTGTATTCTTCGATAAAGCCGTGAAGATGTGCCGAACCGATCTCTTCCTCACCTTCGATCATGAATTTAACGTTACAAGGAAGATCATCGTTGGTAAGCATGTATTCAAACGCTTTGACCGTCATGTACATCTGTCCTTTGTCATCACAAGCGCCCCGTGCAAAAATAGCCCCCTCCGGATGTATATCAGTTTTTTTT
>JAAZYJ010000050.1 GCA_014239715.1 Flavobacteriales bacterium | reverse complement strand
TATTGACCCTTTCAATGACAAGCAAAATGGATTTAGCTTTGCAGTAAATCCACTCGGAGTTCAGCGGGAGGGATTGCTGCAAGACGGAGGTGGGTTCGGAGTTACTACTTCCTGGGACAATAAGTGGTTTTCTGCTGTCACACGCTACGAAGACAGATGGGTGGTAGAAATGGCCATTCCATTCAAAACCATCAGATACAGCGACGACCAACCCGTTTGGGGAATTAATTTTGGAAGGAATGATCTGAAGAGAAATGAAAGCTCGACCTGGAGTCCTGTACCAAGAATTTTCAATGTTGCTTCACTGGCAAATACAGGAGCTTTGGTCTGGGAATCCCTACCGAAAAAAGCCGGAACCAATGTGTCATTGATTCCCTACGTTATTACTGCAGGCAGTCAGGACTTTCAGAACAGTGATGAATCAATCACGGGAAATGCCGGAATCGATGCTAAAGTAGCAATAACCTCCTCCTTGAATTTAGACCTTACCATAAACCCTGATTTCAGTCAGGTAGATGTTGACCAGCAGGTTACCAACTTAACAAGGTTCAGCTTGTTCTTTCCTGAACGAAGGAACTTCTTTATTGAAAACTCCGACTTGTTCGCGCGATTTGGATTCAGACAAATAAGACCTTTTTTTTCCCGTAGAATCGGATTATCCGCAGGAGAGAAAATTCCGATTTTAGCCGGGGCAAGGCTCAGTGGCAAGGTTAACAGAGATTGGAGAATTGGCTTAATGAACATGCAAACGGAAGGAGTAAGCCATCTTGACCTCAAAGGTCAGAACTATACCGTGGCAGCTGTTCAGCGTAGAATCGGTGTTCGTTCAAATCTTGCAGGCATATTTGTTAATCGGCAAGGATTCAATGGGAACCAAGTGGACATGTCGGATTATAACCGTATTGCAGGGGTAGATTTTAATTTGGCTTCTGAAGACAACAAATGGAGAGGGAAAGCATTCTACCACCGTTCTTTTACACCCGATCTGAAAGAAAATTCGTATGCCCACGCGGTGTGGTTGATGTACAACAGCCTGCATATACAAGCACATTATAATCATGAAATTGTTGGCGAAAATTACAATGCTGAAGTAGGCTTCGTGCCAAGGCTGGCAAATTATAATCCGGAGACAGGGGAGATCATAAACCGCACCTACTGGAGGTTTGAGCCTACATTGATCTATATGTTCTATCCAAAATCTAGTCCGGTAAATGTTCATGGGCCGGGGATCACATGGAGCGAATATTTAAGTTCAGATCTAAAAACTACAGAACGATTTGTTCAGTTCATCTATAAGATCAATTTCAAAGATCAAAGTGAGTTAACGATGGAGGCTAACAACAGGAGAGTTTTGCTTTACTGGGATACAGATATCAGCTTTAACAACAACACACCGATAAGCAAAGGCGACTACGAATTTAACAGTGCAAAGGTTGAATATGAATCCTCCAAGCTAAAGAAGCTGAATTATGAGATCAACATCAATTACGGAAATTATTACATTGGCCGTCTTCTGTCAGTAGATGGATCAATAGCGGTACGTAAACAACCGTGGGGTATATTTTCGCTGTCCTTTCAGCAAAATGAGATCTTCATGCCCGAAGGCTATAACAATGCATCTTTGTCTTTGATCGGTCCAAAAGTTGAGCTCTCCTTTTCCAAAGAATTGTTCTTTACTGCTTTTATTCAGTACAATACACAAGCCGAAAATATGAATATTAATTCTCGTTTACAATACCGGTTCAGACCAATGTCTGACCTCTTTATTGTATATACGGACAACTATCTACCTTACAATTGGAGTGTGAAAAATCGAGCGCTCGTTGTGAAATTTGTTTACTGGCTCAACCTGTAAACATTTGTCGTTGATCAAAAGACGCCATTTGATCGTCATAAATCACGGTACATCCGCCCTTGACGAGTGAAGAGCCATCAAATCCATCTGCACACCCATTCATTTTAAGAACGCCATGGGATTCATACACTTCTTAAGCCGTTGCCTCGCTATAGCTAATGCGCTGTTTTTGGTGTTGAAACAAGTTCGAATTGTAGTGTCGCATTCAATATCTACTATTAAAGTTCATTTTCATGAAATAAATGACACTGACCTTAATGAAACAGTGAGTAAAATGATTATTTTTCCAGTAAAGTTCAACAAACTGTGCTTTACTTTGACAATTAACACATCGGCAATCCAGAAAAAGACAAACGGAATTAGGCACCGAAACAACAAAGTACAGAAATTTTAATAATGCTATAACAGCTGGTGATCTGAAGAAGCTGGCAAAATGGCAAGAAGGATGGGCAAATATGATGTTGTAATAATTGGCGGAGGACCTTCAGGTGCCATTGCCGCAGCGAGGCTCAATGAGCTCGGCTACTCTGTTCTGATACTTGAAAAGTCCATTTTTCCAAGGTTTGTAATTGGCGAAAGCCTTCTTCCTCAATGCATGGATTACTTAAACGATCTTGACCTTCTTGGGGTAGTTGCTGAGGAAAATTTTCAAGTAAAGACAGGAGCTTGTTTCTTTCATAACGATAGCGTGTGTGAGTTTAACTTTGAGCAACAATTCACGGATGGATGGAATTACACCTATCAGGTAAAGCGAGCAGATTTTGATCAGTCACTGATCAAAGAACTACTAAAAAGAGGCATTGAAGTTGAATTTCAGGCGACCGTCAATGGGTTTGAGGGTGATGAACACCAACAACGAATAACCTACATCAATAATGATGGTAATAGCTTGGTAGTTGAGAGCAAGTTTGTGATCGATGCCAGTGGATATGGACGTGTATTGCCTAACCTGCTAAACCTTTCCGTCGACGCCAATTCTGTGCCAAGGGGTGCAGTATACAGTCATTTTACAGACGAGAATAAACCAGAAGGAGCATCTAACAATATTTACGTTCATGCCTTTAATAACAATACGGCCTGGGTCTG
>JAAZYJ010000120.1 GCA_014239715.1 Flavobacteriales bacterium | reverse complement strand
TAGGGTGCTTACGATCCGGAATTGGCAATACAACAAGGCTAGGCTTAACCACTGTTGCCTCAATCGGCGTGGTGATCCCAACTGCCGCAGCAATTCCGGCCTGATTCCCATCAATTGCAGGAGTTACATCAATGTCGATGTCGTTATACACATCCGCTCCCCACAGTATCACGTCACCGACACTACTTAAACGAACGGTAAGGTTACTGTTCTGCACCTTCAAACCGTTGTATACCTGATGGTAATTGATGAAGTGCATCTTTTCATTCTTGTTCGAATTGGTCAATCGAAGATCATCTAAGGGGATATTGAAGTCGCCCAGCTTTCCGGTAATGAAATTCATCGCCTTCTCTTCAGCACTTGCCCCCGGAACCGATATCGGTTGCCCGTATGCCCTGTGCGGCTTGGCATTTTCCTCATTGAACCAGACATACCAGCTTCCGTGCTCCTGTATGAAGTTCTGCCAGGCGGGCGATCGCATCAGCTCATACTGATAGGTCTTATCCAGCACCCGCTTGTTGTCAAGATATGTTTTGTTCAACCGTGTGTCCTGATTGAAAAAATTGCTTTGTCCGAACGCAGTACTTGTGAAGCATACCGCAAGAACAATTAATAGTAATTGATTTTTCATGTTTACTTAATGGTTAATTTTTGCACCTTAAAGATTACAAATCTTAATCGTTAATACAAAACAGAATGTGATGAATGGAGGAAAGGGCCATTTATAGGTATTAACGGACAGGAACGGTTAATCCGTCATAAGCAAGGTGAACATTAGCCGGAAGCTCTTCTGATACATCTTCGTGTTTTCCCAACAAATGAGAAATGTGGGTAAAGTACACTTGCTCTGCTCCCAGCTCCACTCCCAGCTGTATGGCTTCTTCCAGATTAAAGTGTGAAATATGCTTCTCTTTTCTGAGTGCGTTGATCACCAGAACCTGAAGTCCTTTCAGCTTTTCTTTTTCGGCCGGCTCGATCCTGTTTGCGTCTGTGATGTAAGCCATGTCCCCGATCCTGTACCCGAATACCGGCAATTTGTGATGCCACACCTCCACCGGAATCACATCTACTCCTTTTATGTTGAACGGTTTGTTCTCAATAAGATTGGACTCGATCTTCGGAATACCAGGATAGGAAAACTGATCATCAAAAATATACAGATACTCCCTTTTTAAAGAATCGAATACCCTTTCTGTGCAATAGATCGGCATGTCTTTTTTGTGTCTGAAGTTGAATGGACGGACATCATCCAAACCAGCTACGTGATCCTTGTGCTCATGAGTAAAAACAATTGCATCTACATCTTCAACCTTTTCCCGCAGCATTTGCTGACGAAAATCCGGACCTGAATCGAATACCAGGGTCACCTCATCACTCTCAAACATGGCAGAAGTCCTCAGCCGGTGATCTTTCGGGTTCACCGATCTACACACAGCACAATCGCAACCAATAACAGGCACACCCTGAGAAGTTCCGGTACCGAGAAATGTAAGCTTCATGCATTTACCTTTGCCGAAAGCAGGTCTATAACCACCGATAAGGTATAGTCTACTTCCGCTTTGGTTGTGAATCTACTAAATGAAAACCGAACGGAAGTACAAGAAGTTGAAGAACCTATGGCCGTCAGCACATGAGATCCTCCGGTTGCTCCTGAATTGCAGGCGCTGCCTCCCGACACAGCAATCCCTTTAAGATCCAGAGAAAAAAGAAACATTTTATTGTTCTCCGTTTCCGGTAAACACACATTGAGAACCGTATACAAGCTGCCTTCGGTGGACGTATCACCATTGAACCCGATCTCAGGAATTTTTTTAACCAATTCTTCTTTCATGTGATCCTTAAGGCCCTGAACATGCGTGATGTGGTTGTCAAGGTCAGCATAGGCTAATTCAAAAGCTCTGCCCAAACCGACAATACCATACAAATTTTCAGTTCCGCCGCGAAGCTGACGTTCCTGACCGCCACCCTGTATCATCGACTTGACCCTTAATTCCTTTCTGACATAAAGAAACCCAACTCCTTTCGGACCATGGAACTTGTGCCCAGCACAAGTAATGAAATCAATGGGTATATCAGAGAGGTCGAAGGTGTAATGCCCCATGGTTTGCACCGTGTCCGAATGAAATAATGCTCCGTATTTTCTGCAGATATTTCCAATCTCATGCAGGTCGATCTTGGTGCCTATCTCATTGTTAGCGTGCATCAGAGAAACAATTGTAGGCATTTCATTTTGCAATCTTTCTTCAAGATCCGTAGCCATTGGCCTGCCCATTTCATCCAATTGCAGGTATTCCACTTCTATCCCAAATTGTTTTCGAAGTAGCTCAGCCGATTCAATGACCGCCTTATGCTCTGTGGCCGCTGTAATGACCCTCTTCACCCCAAGATCGCGCACAGCGCATTTCAACGCCATATTATCAGCTTCTGTACCGCCGGAAGTAAAATACAATTCGGCCGGCTGACAATTCAGATAGCCTGCAATGATTTTTCTCGACTTCTCAATGGCAGTTTTGGTCTTTCTTCCATAGGCATGTGTGGAGGATGGGTTTCCAAAATTTTCTTTCATGTATGGAAGCATCGCTTCCAGCACTTCCGGGTCCATTGGCGTAGTTGCCGCGTTATCCAAGTATACGTTCATTCAATTCGTTGTTTTAACAAAAATACAGACATCATTCGACCTATGCGCATCCAAGAGGTAGGTTTTTTTTGGATTCCTATTTCCCACTTAGCTGAAAATAATCATCTAGACCTAGCCTCATCTAATATGGTACATAAGCAATCTTAATTGTCTGAAAATAAATTTATTATATAAATTGTTTAATGTCTTCCTTAATCTTGTTCGCAAGCTCATTTGCCTTTTCAAGCGAAGAGCTTTCAGAATAAATTCGGATGATCGGTTCCGTGTTCGACTTCCGCAAATGCACCCATTCTGAATCAAACTCGATCTTCACGCCGTCGACATCATTTACGGGCAAATCGGCATATTTATTTTTCATGCTGACCAACAGCTTATCCACATCAATCTGAGGTGTTAGCTCGATCTTGTTTTTAGAGATATGGTATTCGGGATAGCCCTTTTTAAGTTCTGAGCATGTTTTTCCGGACCTGGCCAGATGAGAAAGGAAAAACGCAACACCAACCAACGCATCTCTACCATAATGCAGCTCCGGATAAATTACACCGCCATTTCCCTCCCCTCCGATAACAGCGTTTACAGCCTTCATCTGATTCACAACGTTCACTTCACCTACAGCAGATGCAGTATAAGATCCGCCATGTTTCTCCGTAACATCTCTGAGCGCCCTGGTCGAAGACAAATTAGAGACAGTATTCCCTGACGTTAGCGACAATATATAATCAGCCACTGCTACTAATGTATATTCTTCTCCGAACATACTGCCATCCTCACACACCATAGCCAGTCGATCGACATCCGGATCTACAACAAAACCCACATCCGCACCCAGCTCGATCATCTTCCCCGAGATCTCCGTCAGATTCTCGGGAAGCGGTTCCGGGTTGTGCGGGAAGTTTCCGTTAGGTTCACAATACAGCTTTTCAATTTTTTGAACACCTAATGCTTCCAAAAGCGCAGGAATAAAGATGCCTCCTGTTGAATTCACACAATCACATACAACATTGAAGTTGGCCGCTTTTATGGCCTCCACATCAACACCCTCCAGTGCCAGCACTGCATCAATGTGTTTTTGCATATACGTATTATCCTCTGATACAGAACCGAGCTCAGTTACCTGAGCAAAATCAAAGTCATCATTCTCAGCGGCAGTTAAAATAAACTCCCCGTCCTCGGCGGAGATGAACTCCCCTTTGGCATTCAAAAGCTTAAGTGCGTTCCATTGTTTCGGATTGTGGCTTGCCGTTAGAATAATTCCTCCATCGGCTGATTCCATCGGTACCGCCACCTCAACCGTTGGCGTAGTCGACAAGCCGAGATCCACCACATCAATCCCCATTCCCTGCAGCGTTCCGATCACTAAATTACGGACCATTTCACCCGAGATCCTCGCGTCTCTTCCTACAACTACTGTTAGTCGATCTTTGTCAGAGTTCTTCTTTAGCCACGTCCCGTAAGCCGCCGTAAACCTAACGGTATCTACAGGTGTTAAGGAATCGCCAACCGAACCTCCAATGGTTCCCCGTATTCCTGAAATTGATTTTATCAGTGTCATATCCTATAATTACAAAACAGATGTTCGGACAAATATACTATTCTACCATTTCGATCTTTGAAAAATAAACAGATAAACGAACAGAATAAATGAGTAAATTATACTGTTAATTTCTTTGTGAATAAGGAATCATTTTTCAACACTCCTGATAGTTAATATTGCTATCTTTGTAATTAAGAGTTCGAGCCTATGTTTGAGGAACAGGGAAGTTTTTTTGAGGAGGATTATAACAGTCACGTCGAACGCTTCGAAGAGATGCTCAAGAAAAATGAGTCTTATTTTTTCGACGTAGATGTTTTCGAATACCTGGCGGAGCATTATCTGGAAGATGGAAACCTGAAGCTGGCACTGAAAGCATTGGAAGTGGGCATAACACAACACCCCAGCTCTGCAATCATCATCATAAGAAAAGCACAGCTGCATGCCTCCACCGGAAGGATCCGATCGGGACACGAATTACTTGATCACGCAGAATCCTTAGATCCGAAGAACGATGAGATCTATTTGACAAGAGCTAGTCTATACAGCCAGGAGCATAAGCATGAAGAAGCGATAAAAAACTACTTGACAGCAATTGAATTATGCGATGGTGCTGCGATAGACGACCTCTATCTGGATCTGGCATTCGAATATGAAAATCTGGAAAAATATGATCTTGCAATTCAGGCCCTTGAAAAAGCACTCCAGGTCAATCCGGACAATGAAGGCTCTCTCTATGAGATCGGCTACTGCTATGAGCAATCTGATAGAATTGAAGATTGCATCAACTTCTGTGTTGAATTTCTGAACGATCATCCGTATTCATTTACGGCCTTGTACATCATGGGCAATTCATACAGTCATTTGGGCAAGTTCGAACAAGCCATTACCTCTTATGACTATTGCACCGTGATCAAAGAAGGCTTCTCTTCTGCCTACTTCAATCTGGCAAATTGCCATATCCAATTGGAGCAGTATGATCTTGCCATCGAGCTTTATGAAAAAACATTAAAACACGAGAGCCCTCAAGCGATCACCCACATGTATATGGCCGAATGTTTTGAAAAGATCGATGATGATGAAAAAGCACTGCTGCATTACAACAAAGCGATTAATTTAGACCATGAGCTTGGAGACGCGTTGTTGGGCAAAGCCATTGTAAAAGACAAAATGGGAATGACCTCCGAAAGTGTATCAATCCTAAAAAAGGCTATAGAGCTTGAGGAAAAGAATCCGGAGTATTGGTACGTACTTGGTGAAGCGTATGAGAAATTAGATCAATATTCAGAAGCAAAAGAGTGTTACGAGCTTGTCGTTTGGCTCGAGCCGGATAATATTGATGCCTGGTTGGATCTTAGCAATTTGATCACGGAGCTGGAATCCACTAAAAATGCAACAGAAATTATTAAAAAAGCTCTCGATCTTAACGCTGACAGCGAAGAGCTGATGTATCGATTAGTTGCTTATCTTCTTGAGCTTGGAAACACTGAGGGAGCGGAAAATGAATTGGAAAAAGCGCTGAATACAAATTACGAAGCGCACAAGAAACTATTTAATTATTATCCTGAAGCTAAGAACATTAACGCTATTCTAAAGCTGATCGAGTCATTCAGAAGTTAGTATGAATTTCAAACTCACACACATCCCAAAAAGACCTGAAAAGCCCAGGGAGAATGGACTGACCATGGTCATGGACAAAGGGTTAAGTCTGCGCCAAGCTGAAGACCTCATCGAAAGTTCCGGAAACAATATCGACCTTTTAAAGCTCGGGTTTGGCACATCATACGTGACCAACAATCTGGCGGAGAAGATCCAGCTCTACAAACAGGCGAACATTCGTGTATATCCGGGAGGCACACTTTTTGAAGCATTTGTTGCCAGGAAAAAATTTAACGAATTCAGGAAGTTTCTCGACTTGTACAATTTAGATCTTTGTGAAGTATCAGATGGCTCTATCGTACTGGATCATAATGAAAAATGTGATTTTATTGAAAAGCTGGTGGAGGAACGAACGGTAATGAGCGAGGTAGGCTCGAAAGAACAAGGCATTTTGATCAGCCCCGGAAAATGGATCAAGATGATGCAGAGAGAATTACAGGCCGGCTCCTGGAAAGTTATCGCAGAAGGAAGAGAAAGCGGCTCCGTCGGAATATTCAGACCCAACGGCACGCCACATACAATACTCATTAATAAAATCATCGCAAAAGTAGATGCCGAAAAGATCCTTTGGGAGGCGCCGGAAAAGAAGCAGCAGGTCTGGTTCATCAATCTGTTCGGGGCAAATGTAAGCCTGGGGAACATTGCCCCACACGATGTCATTCCTCTTGAATGCCTTCGTTTAGGCCTTAGAGGTGACACTTTCTTCAATTACCTGCCCGACAAAATAGTGGACGACCTTCAGAATCAAGAAGGTGAAATGGCCAAAATAAGAAAAGACAAACAAGAGAATAAAAACTAATTATCATGAAATGCATTAGCGTTAGCGACCTACACAATTGGCGCAATTCAGATCGCCCCCACCAATTGATCGATGTCAGGGAAGATCACGAGGTTGACATTGCCTGCATTGATGGGGAGCACATTCGAATGGCTGAGGTTCTGGAAAACATTGAAAAGATCAGAAAAGATGTGGACGTTGTGATCCATTGTCGAAGCGGCGCCAGAAGTGGTGCCGTTGTTCAGGAATTAACAAGACAAGGGTACGAAAATGTTTACAACCTTAGTGGGGGCATTCTTGCGTGGATCGAAGAAGTGGATCAAACACTTCAATCTTATTAATGAAGCAAATACGATCGTATTTCCTGGTTTTGATGAAAGGCATCGCAATGGGTGCCGCAGATGTCGTTCCGGGGGTATCCGGTGGAACAATAGCATTCATTACCGGGATCTATGAAAAGCTTCTTGACTCTATCAACGGCGTTAATCTCGGTCTATTTAAAATAATCAGAACTGAGGGCATTGTTGCGGCATGGAAAAGTTTTAACGGCACCTTCCTCCTGGCGCTGTTCGGTGGGATCGGGATCAGCATATTCAGCCTTGCCCGCGTGATCGAATGGCTCCTGCTTAATGAACCCGTAAAGCTTTGGGCCTTCTTTTTCGGGCTTGTCCTGGCCAGCATCATATATGTGGGGAAGCAGGTTGGAAAATGGGGCTTTGGAGCTATTATTGGAATCATTCTCGGAGCCGCTCTAGCATTCACGATTACTGTACTACCTCCTCTAGGCAGCTCAGACTCATTGATCTACATGTTCTTTTGTGGTATTATCGCAGTTTGTGCAATGATACTACCCGGAATTTCCGGCAGCTTTATCCTTCTGATACTGGGGGCATATCAACCCGTAATTGAAGCCTTATCTGATAGAAACTTTTCACTCCTGGCAGTGGTCGGAGCAGGCTGCGTCGTGGGGCTTCTTACTTTCTCAAGGGTCTTAAAATGGCTGTTCAGGAAATTCGAAAATGTGACCATTGCCGTATTAACCGGATTCTTGATCGGCTCGCTGAATAAGATCTGGCCTTGGAAAGAGGTGCATAAAGTGTATGTTAGTCACGCAGGTGAGCAGGACATGCATGTAACATCACTGGTTGAAAGAAGCGTCCTTCCGGGAAAATCGTTCGCAGCTGTAGACAATTCTGTGTTTACCACTGATGGGGTCGCCGAAGTGACGAAAACAATTTCTACAGACCCCCAGCTATTCGCTGCAATTGCCCTAATGATCGTTGGATTTGGATTTATCTTCCTGATGGAATTCATTGCAAAAAAGATGAAAAAAGATGAGGCCTAAAATCTTTGGACTGATCGGAAGAAAGCTTGATCATTCATTTTCCAGCTCGTATTTCGCAAAAAAATTTGAAGAGCTACAGCTTGATCACAAATACCTGAATTTTGAAATGGAATCTATTAATGAGCTCCCAGACCTTATTAGCACCAATAATTTCAGTGGCTTAAATGTGACGGTTCCGTACAAGGAATCAGTGCTCCCGCTCCTTGATGAGCTGGACCCGATTGCAGAAGAAATCGGAGCAGTAAATACCGTTGAATTCAAGGAAGAAAAGCTGATCGGTCACAACACCGATGCGTTCGGCTTCAGACAATCCATAAAGCCGTTCCTGAAAAGCAATCATGAGCGTGCGCTTATTCTCGGGTCAGGAGGGGCTTCAAAAGCGGTGCACTACGTGCTGAAGCAAATTGGAGTGGAATGCTTTACGGTTTCAAGAAACCCTGAAGGTGAGCAGCTGCATTATCAAGATGTCAACCAGGAGGTTATAACCACTTGCCAGCTGATCGT
>JAAZYJ010000052.1 GCA_014239715.1 Flavobacteriales bacterium | reverse complement strand
GCACACACAAGCTCGTACCGGTGATCATGGTGCATTGTTACTCCAGAGATGCTGCTGAAAGCCTCAATATTGTTCATTTTAGATAAGATTTTGTGGTTCTCTATGGTCGACCGGAAGATCAGTTTGTTATCTGTCTTGTCCCACAACTCTAACGATTCACAATGTGGATGGACATGTACCCCGGCGTAATGAAGTGTTGTTGTGAAGGGAAGAGAAAGGATGTCTGTCACGTCATAACTAATCGTATCCCTTCCTTTTGGAAGCAACCAGTGCCCCGTAAAGGTCTGACCATTACGACACTTATTCATAAAGGCTTTAGATGCCAGTACAGGCATACAATCTTGCACCTCTGGCAAACTACCATGGTACAGGTAATTTGTGTCCACTTCAACAAGAACGCTTACACTCTGCTGGAACAAGGGCTTTACTTCTCCTGCAGATTTGTCCGTTACGTAGTCCACCTCCATGACATACTCCACCTGAAGATCCGCTTCAGGCCTATTGACATTCAGGACTTGTGTAAGTGCTGACAAGGCCTGATTCGATTTCAGCGGAATACCAAACCCAGCGGGAAGGCTCATGTCGGTTTGTCCTTGGGTCATTGTGGCTAAGCGAGAGGTGAAAACACCTGCTCGACCTTTAATTCCCCAGTTACGATAATACTCAGAAATGGAATAATCCAAGCTGTTATGACATAAAAACTCATCACCCAACAGATCTTTTGTCTCTGCATCTCGAACGGAACACCGATAACCTTTAAACCAGACCAATTCCGGTCCGACAGGCCGCACTAGGCTAAAGTGATGAGCATCCCAGGGGCCGGTCATAGAAGGGAATATGCCGTTGACATGAAAGGGAGGGGAGACAATGGTTTTGGTCATTATTCCTCCGACCTCGGAGGTTGATACCGTCCAGTCCCTGTTGTCTCTGACAAGCTCTTTTGCGTAATACGATAATTCATGCCGGAAATAGAATAGTCCCGCCCCCAGGATCAGATATACAATTAACGCCTTTCTGCTAACAAAATGTTTTAGAATGGCTTTCATATTTCCATTTTAAGCATGCACAATGTTTTGTTCTTCTATCAGGGGCTTTCCCAGATATCGCAGCATCAGCTGAACAGTTGCAACGACATCTTTTTCACAGTATTTTACTATTCGATTCAGATCTTTCTCTTCGTAATAGATCATTGCTACTTGGCTTCCGTCGATGTCGTCTTTAGGGGTGGGAATATTGAAAACATATGTCAACAACTCAAGAGAGGTATAGTTTTTATAATCTCCAAATTTCCACAGCTCCATAGTGTCCAGGTGCTTTACCTCCCAGGGTTTTTTGCCGGCAATATTAAGTATGTCGGGAATCGTGATGCCGTTAATAAGCATTCTTCGACAGATATAAGGGATGTCAAACTCTTTACCATTATGCGCACACAAAAGGCTGTCAGGTGAAGAATAGTGTTGGGATAGAAGGGCTGCAAATTGAATGAGTAAAGCTGCCTCCTCGTCGCCGTAGAATGACTTTGTTCTGACAGCATGTTTAGTCTCGTTGTTAGTGACAATACCAACGGAGATGCAAATGATCTTACCAAATTCCGCCAGGATGCCGGCTCGATCGTAGATGTCAGCGGGATCACTGCCATCACGCAACAAGTAGGCATTCTTCTTTGCCCAATGATATTGGGTCGCCTCGTCCAGATCGCTGTGATTGTAGATTTGAGGAACAGTTTCAATATCTAAAAACAGCACCTTACCAAGGTTCAGATTTCCAAGCATACTTTTGTATTATTTAATTAAAACACCTCGCTTTTCAAGGATTGGAATTGTAGTGAAATTTCTCTCAACGATCGTCTCCGGCAAAAAAATGTACTTTTTGTCAAACATTTTTTTGTTTAGAAAGAAGCTTACCCAAAACTCATTGTTCAAGCCAAAAACCTCGGGTACGATCTCCTCTATTTTTTTAAAGCTCTTTCCATCCAAAACATCTAGAAAATGCCTGAATGTAGCGGTTCGCTTATTCGACCCATCAACTGAACCATATCCCCTTGAAGAAACAAGAACACCTTCAATACTAGCGCTTTTCAGATTAACAAGGTAGACATTCCACATCTCATTGCCCATCTCATTCAGCTCAGGTACAATGCCAACCGCTACGTCCTGTACTTTCGGTATTTTAATGTCTTTAAGCATTGAGGTTATTGGTTAGTTCGATTGCTGCATCTAAATAGTAGTAAATGTCCGCAGGATGACCCGTGTCATCTACTTTTTCTCTTTTCCAGCCGGTTCTTACAATAACAATCTCTTCGGACGGAATAGCAATTACATATTGACCGGAGATCCCTCTAGCATAGAAAACGTCCAGGCCATTATAATTTAATACCCACCAGTGCAATCCGTATCTCGCTAGAGGCTTGCCGTTATCATCAATATCCGCAGGCACAAAACACGCGTCAATATAATCAGAAGGCACCACCTGTTGACCACCCCAAAGCCCCCGATCAATGATTAGCTGACCCAGCTTAGCGTAATCTCTAGGGGTGGCGTAGAAACAGCAGAAAGCCTTGGCCCTTCCGTTCTCATCGTCCAGGTTCCAATAAGCATCGTGTTCTGCGCCGATCTTACCCCAAACAGCTTTCTCTGTATACGCAGCAATAGGCTGTCCGGTAGCCGCCTCAAGAATAAAACCAAGAATTTGTGTGTTCCCACTTTGGTATTTGAATTCAACACCGGGAGGCGAAATTGCCTTGAGACCATTGATGAGTCCGACAAGATCTTTACCATAATAGGCTTCGGCGTTGTTGGAAAAAGGGTTTGCTCCGCTTTCGCTCCAATTGAGACCGGAGCTCATAGTCAACAGGTGCCGGATCGTAATGGCTTCTTTTCCATTTTGATTGAACCCTTGCAAGTAATCGCTCACCTTATCATCAATTGAACCTATGTGCCCTTCCTCAACAGCAATCCCTATTAACAGCGACACCAAAGATTTAACTGCGGAAAAAGAATTGGTTGAATGGCGCTCATCAAAGTCACCCCAATAATTTTCGTACAACAATTTATTATTTTTGATCACCAAAAACCCAACCGTTCGAATGCTCTCAATCTTTTCCTTTAATGAATCTGTGATCGTGACCTGACCAAGCTGTGGGTGCTCACCCCAGGCGATCTTATCCTCAACAGACCTTATTGTGTCATTGAAAAAGGAATCTTTTTCGTCTATTCCTGGACCGCTCTGTCCTACTAAATAGGTCATCGTTACAGCACGCAGAACATACCCATGTCCCGTAACCCACAAGCCAAGACTAACGAGAATCAGTGCGACAACTAACCATTTAATGAAACGAACAACTTTTTTCATTTATTTACCCGTAATTAAACTCAAAAACATTGGCGAGATTCGTTTTAAGCTTTTCTTTTACGTCCGCCATTGACACTTCACTTCCGGTTTCGAGTTGAATAGAAGTTACTTTTTTCCCGTCGATGCCACACGGAATAATATTGCTAAAATAAGTCAAATCTGAGTTTACGTTAAATCCAAGGCCGTGCATCGTGACCCACCTGCTGCATTTTACTCCCATAGCGCAAATTTTTCTGGCATTTAGGGGGTCATCAGGATCTATCCACACACCCGTGTGTCCTGGAAATCTGCCGCCCTTAACTCCATACTCACCTAATGTTAATATAACAGCCTCCTCTAGAAACCTCAGGTATTTGTGGATGTCTGTGAAAAAGTGGTCCAGATCAAAAATTGGGTAGCAGACAAGCTGGCCGGGGCCATGGTATGTAATGTCACCACCCCTGTTAATTTTGTAAAAAGAAGCGCCATTTTGCTGCAAATGCTCCTCAGAGATCAACAAGTTTTTGTGATCACCACTATTACCCAACGTGTAGACATGTGGGTGCTCACAGAATAATAATAGGTTTTTTGTCTCAGCCAATGCCGCAGTGCCACTTCGATTCGATATTTTAACGTCAATGGTTTCTTGAAAGATCTTGGACTGATAGTCCCAGGCCTCCTTGAAATCAATTAATCCCAAGTCTTTAAAAAAAACCTTGCGCATCAGACCTTTCCCAATTCGGACTTCAAGAAGTCAATTACTTTGATTTCAATTGGGTCAACCCCATTTAGTTCTGCCAATATGAGCGATATCCAATCCCCCAAAAGAACGAGATAAAAGACCTGTTCCGTCAGCGATTCCCCTTGTGCACATAGCTCCACAATGGTTTGCGTGTGATGGCCGAAGATCTTCTTGGACAGGTCCATTCTTATCATTGTTCTTGGATTGTCGAATGAGCTCCTGAGCAGTACTACGCCGATCGTACTATCTCCCCCCCCCCAACCAACGAGCTCGTTGTGATTCATTTCGGGAAGAGCATGGTGCCACGCCAATTGCTTAGAATTCTCATTGAGTTGTTGGCGGAACCTTTCAGAAACGCCGGAGATCGCATTGTCGCTGTATACAACAATTCGTTTCCCATTAAGCTGTTTTGCAGCAGTATTTGCAAGGACCTGGATCTGTTCACGGCCATTATGCAACAGGCTTTGAGCAGCCTGCAGTCCAATCAGGTGCTTCTTGCCGATAAGTCGGTAGTGCATAAGAAGAAAGAATAGCTGGGTAAGGGAATACGCAAACATTGCTCTGGGAGGGTTTCCCCCTGGCACACGGATGCAGTTCCATGCATTTTCGTTAGCAAGTTGTGACAATTGACCACCCGAAGTAATACAGGCAATTTGAGCCCCTTTATTTCTGGCCGAACGAATAGCATCAAGTGTTTCCTCCGTATTGCCCGAATAAGAACACCCGATCAGCAATGTTGAAGGGCCGACAAAATTCGGGAGCCCGTAGTCTTTGTGCACAGCAACCGGAACGCGTATTTCCGAAGCAACGAGCTGTGATATGATTGTTCCTCCAATGCCTGACCCGCCTAGGCCGATAATAACTACATTGTCAATAGTGGTTGTTGAGCTGACAAGTTCGGCCTGTTTTCCAATGTCAATTGCATCAGCAAGAAATTCTGGAAATTGTTCAATTAGTGAGCGCATATTGAAAATTATTTTGGGCGCAAAGTTACGAATTAACTGCCATCTGTCCCACCCTAGGAAATAAATTCGAACAGAAAATGATATATTTGAACCCCACTAAAATTGTGTAATGAGTACGGAACTTTCGGAGATTGAAATACAAAGAAGAAACAGCCTTGAAAAGCTTAGATCTTTAGGCATTGAGCCTTATCCGGCAGAGCTGTATCCGGTAGATTCCTTGTCGAGCGAGATAAAGGAAAACTACAAAGAAGGAAAAGCGGTTTGTATAGCCGGCAGAATTATGCGCAAAAAAGTACAGGGGAAGGCGTCTTTTGGTGAAATTCAGGATTCTGAGGGCAGGGTCCAGGTTTATTTCAATAGAGACGAGCTTTGCCCGGGAGAAGACAAAACTCACTATAATGAAGTGTTTAAAAGGTTATTAGACCTAGGTGATTTTTTGGGCGTAAAAGGAGAGCTGTTTAAAACTCAAGTGGGAGAAGTTACAGTGCTGGCAAAAGAATTTGTCCTTCTCAGCAAAGCGATAAAACCACTGCCATTGCCAAAAACAGACTCAGCAGGCAACGTGCACGATGCGTTTACAAATCCGGAGTCAAGATACAGACAAAGATATGTGGACCTGTTAGTAAACCCTAAAGTAAAAGAAACCTTCATTACCAGAACTAAAGTTGTCTCATCGATGAGGTCATTTTTTGATGAGCACGGGTATCTTGAGGTTGAAACCCCCATTTTACAACCTATTCCGGGAGGTGCAGCCGCAAGGCCTTTTGTCACCCACCATAATGCGCTGGACATTCCACTTTATTTGAGAATAGCAAACGAATTATACCTTAAAAGGCTGATTGTTGGGGGGTTTGATGGGGTCTATGAATTTGCCAAGGACTTCAGGAATGAAGGAATGGACAGAACGCACAATCCGGAGTTTACGGTATTGGAGATTTACGTTGCATACAAAGATTATCATTGGATGATGGACTTTACGGAGGGTCTTTTGGAGAAATTGGCAATGGACGTTCATGGTAAATCAACAATAAAGGTTGCAGACCATGAGATCTGCTTCAAAAAGCCTTACAAGAGAATTTCTATGACCGAGGCAATACTCGAGCATACCGGGTTTGACATTTCCGGAAAGTCAGAAAAGGACATTTTCAGCTGGTGTAAGGACAATGGCCTTGAGGTTGATGGAACAATGGGAAAAGGAAAGCTGATCGATGAGATCTTTGGAGAAAAATGCGAGTCAAGCTATGTTCAGCCAACCTTCATAACCGATTATCCAAAGGAAATGTCTCCATTGTGCAAGGAGCATAGAGAAAACAAGGAGCTTACAGAGCGGTTTGAACTGATTATAAACGGTAAGGAAATAGCAAACGCTTATACCGAGCTCAATGACCCGATCGACCAGCGAAGACGATTCGAGGATCAATTGGCACTGTCTGAAAAAGGGGATGATGAGGCGATGTTTATTGATCAGGATTTTCTGAGGGCACTTGAGTATGGGATGCCGCCAACATCAGGAATGGGGGTTGGAATAGATCGCCTTGTTATGCTAATGACAAACCAGCAATCTATTCAGGAGGTGCTGTTTTTCCCTCAAATGCGGCCCGAGAGGAAGGAAGCGAAACAAGAGGGGCCCGTGCTTAACGAAAATGAACAACGGATCATACAACTTCTGTCTAAGGAAGGATCAATGGAGCTTTCGGTGCTAAAAGACCAGGCAGAGCTAAGTAATAAAGCCTGGGACAAAGGCATAAAGGGCCTGAGGAATCACGGACTTGTAAATGTGTTTAAAACCGAAAACGATCTGATGGTTGAGATTGTTGAATAACGTATCGACCAGCTTATTTTATTTCTTCCTAAACAATGAACTTAACTAGCCTCTGCATGGCGTAGAGGCATCATTAATTCAAAGGAGTAGTCCTGAAGCACGATTGGGTGTCCTAATTCTTTAAGTAGGTTCACCTCACATACGGAATTGTCATTCGAAACGATATGCTCGGAGATCAGCTCGTAAATGTCAATATCATGCTGTGATGAAAGAACGCCCATCAACCTGTTCAGCTCTTGGAAATCAAGACATATTGTGGAGTGAAAACGGCTGTTATTGGATTCTATTTCGCAATCCAACAATAGGCCGTCATCGTTTCTCTCATACACGATGTAGTTAATAAAGATCCGTTGGTGATAATTCTCGGATGAGGACTTGTATAATGATCTGATTCTGCTCATAAAATTTGGTTTGTCAATTTGTTTCTAATACAAATTTGATCACGCAGAACGTAATCTAGTTACGTAGTTTCAGCGACCAACTTAAAACGGAAGGTGTGAGAGTAGATTTTGAGCAATTACTATGGGTTTCAACAAGGGAAATTAACAGATACCCCTTACCGATATTGCTCGAACATGGCCTTGATTAGCTGGGCAATATGATCGCGGTATTTTTTTGGTCTTACCACTTTAACTTGGGATCCGTAGCTTAAAATTGCCATGTCAAACTCTTGTGTTGGGTACAACTCAAACGCATAAAGAGACCCTTTGGAATCTTGTTTTACGAGGTCCTGTGAGGCATGGAGAGGTTGAGACTCCAGATACTTGGCAAGAACAGCGTTAGTCATAATTTCGATCCTTTGTGGGCGCTCACCATCAAAAGTTGTTATGCCGATCGAGTACTTAAAATAATCATCAATATTGAACAGCCCCAAATACACAAAATATTCTTCACTGACCTCAAGTTGACGCATTCTGTCTAAACCATACGTTATGACCTTCTCTTTCTCCTCACAAAAGCCAATGACATACCAACGGTTTCTATACTCTTTTAGTAAGTATGGATGAACAACCCTTTCTTTCCAGTCTATTTCGTCAGAGGCCTTAAAGCTCTTGTATTCAAAAGAAACTTTGGTTTTCTCTTTTATCGCAGCAAGAAGTGGCTGTAAGAACTCTCCTCCGCTTGTTTTTACTGTCGTCTCAAACTGCACATATTGATCGACAGCGGTATCTTGAATGTTGCTGGAAATATTAACACGATCCAAGACCTTTTCTATCGCAAACTCCACTTTTTGAAACACCTCTACTCCTTTGAACTGATCAAAAATGTTTGCCGCGAATTTGATAGCCTCAATATCGTCATCACTGAGGGGGATGTTTTCCAGACTAAACTCAGGATTCTCGTAGTAGTACCCCTTTTCTTTTTTGCTGTATTTTATGGGCGCGTCGTGCTCCATCCTTAAGGCAAACAGATCTTTTTCAATGGTAGAATCAGAGATGTGTGCTCCATGTTCTGTGCCGAAGAGATTTTCTTCACACAATTGTCGAATTTTATCTTTTGAAGGAAACGGGCTGTATTGATTCCTGATCGCCTTGTCGATAATTCTGTAGCGTATTTGGGCGTTTTTAACCGCAGGCATGTTAATCGGTATTTCGACAATGATACGAAATTGAATTTACAAGCTCGTGACGCCACTGATTTAAACGAGAATTTTGACGAAAAAAGTGAATCAACTAATCAATTATGCCTTACAGAGATCGGTACAAGATTAAAAATGAGGCAACCACCACCTATTATTTACGTTATTATCGTAACTTGCAACCGCCTCTTTTCGTTGAAAAATGGAAAGCTTAGTAATCAACTGCTACCTTGCAGCACCACCATAACTAACACTCAATGAGAAACAAAGCTATTGTTATCCTCTCTTTGCTCTGCGTGGTTAT
>JAAZYJ010000390.1 GCA_014239715.1 Flavobacteriales bacterium | reverse complement strand
GTTGGGCGCATTGGCAACTTACTCATTCAATAACGGGATCGATCAAGTCTTGAAGAAAACAGCAATTATGATAGACTATGCGCTGAGGGGAGATCCACTGGAACAAATGAACGTAAATGTCAATCAGAAAGAAGAGCTGTATCTGAACATAAATACGGCAAGGGAGATCGGTTTTTCGCCCAGCTTTGAAACTCTTTTCACCGCAAACATTATCGGCGACCCTGCAGGCGATAGTCCTGCTAAAGAATATTCTTTTGAGGAAATTGTTACCAAGTCCATCGCAGAAAACCTCAACATTAAAATTGCCAATCTTGATATTTCATTGAGCGAGAATGACCTTGCCTACGCAAAAAGTCAATTTTTACCGTACGCTAATTCTATGTTATCCGGGGGGGTCATGGATAAGAATCGACCAAACCCTGCCATTGGCACCTCACAATACGCTCTTACGGGAACAGGCGAAGTGCAACAACTGGTTTATTCTGAAGCCGCTATTGCTAATATCAAAATTCAGAACTATTTACTTGAAGCACAGAAACATGCCACAGATCAAGAAATCCTGACGCAGATCCTGAATGCATACAATGGCTATTTCAATGTGTTGCAGGCCAAGACAAACCTCAAGATCCAAACGGAGAATTTAAGTGTATTCAAGACCAATCTTGAGCTGGCGAAGATCAGAAGGAATATTGGTCAGGAAAGTAGTGCAGATGTGTATCGATGGGAGAGCGAGGTTGCCAATGCTACCCAAGTAGTGATCAAGGCAAATACAGATCTTTTAATGGCCAAGCTGCAGCTGAACACACTATTAAACAATACACTTGAAGAAAATTACGACGTTAAAGATGTCAAGCTGGACGATC
Source organism: Flavobacteriales bacterium (assembly GCA_014239715.1). Next base: position 2,425 of record JAAZYJ010000390.1, on the reverse strand, counting down.
AAATGTTCGAAACGTACTCCAGCAGTAAACTCGGAATAAACATAAAGAGCCCGGTCGACTTCAAGAAACTTACGACATTCCTTATTGCAGAAGCGAAAAACAATTACCCTTCGAAAAGGCAGCTGCTTTCCAATTTAGATGCTCTCGACAGGCAGCGTGTAATGAACAAACGATTGTACTATCTTCCAAGCGTTGCGCTTTCGGGGCAGATCAATGAAAATTTTTACAGAGGCGGTGTTGGGTCTGATCCTCCGGTAAATTCTGAATTTTACAATACTACCTATAACGCAGGAGTCGTTCTCTCCTACCCTATTTTTGATGGAAATAGAAGAAAGATAAATCTTCAAAAAACAACCATTCAGCAAGAACAGCTGAATGCCGAAATTAAAAATTTGGATCAGAACTTAACGCTTCAAGTCAGAACGAGTGCACTTGACCTTCTTGCCAGCAGCACACAACTACATTACGCGCAGATAGCTGCTGATAACGCAGAAGACAATTTTAATCTTGTCCAACAGAATTACCAGCAAGGGGTCGTTTCAATAACGCCATTAATTGATGCGCAAAAAGTAGCATTGAATGCGAAGCTGACCTATTCTATTTCCGTCTATAATTATCTGGTGAATTTTCTGGACCTTGAAAACAGTATTGGCCATTACAGCTTGCTTTCCAGCGCCGAAGAAAAAGAGGCATTCAACGATAGATATCTGGACTTTATAAATAAATAAAACAGCAATAAACTTTTTATCTCCATTAATAGAAACATATGAAACGTACGAAAACAATTTTAACGGTAGCGATCGGTTTATTACTGATTTCTTGTGGTGAAGGCGACAAGGAAGTAGAAAATGTGATACGACCGGTAAAGTCTGAAGAGATAAGCTATAGCGGAGGCTTTCAGTCAAAAGTATTCAACGGTGTATCTAAATCCGGGTCAGAAACAAAGCTGAGCTTTAGAGCAAATGGATTAATTGTACTGCTGGAAGGAAAAATTGGCGATAAAGTTGAAAAAGGACAGCTCCTGGCAAAGCTGGACCAGAAAGATATCGCACTCAGCTACGAAAAGGCCAAGTCAACGGCTACAAGTGCGCGCATCCAAATGGAAACTGCTAAATCAAATCTCGATCGGGTAAAAGAGCTGTATCAAAGCAATAGCGCATCTTTAAGAGATTACGAAGAAGCAAAGAATAATTATGCAAATGCAACATCCGGATACCAGACCGCAAAAAAATCAATGTCACTTCAGGCATCGCAGTTTGAGTACACTAAAATTGTTGCTCCTGCTGCGGGTGTGATATCGAAAAAGAATCATGATGTCAATGAGAATGTACAGGCAGGCGAACCAATTTTCATTATCAATTCAGAGGGAGGAGACCTGGAAATAAAGGTAGGGGCTCCTGAAAAGTACATTTCAAAGATCAAAAATGGTGCGGAAGTAAACGTTTTGATCAATCAGGAACAAGTTCAGGGTTATATTTCGGAAGTGGGTTATGCTACAGACGAATCCGGCACTTACCCTATTACGGTAATACTGGTTGAACCTAGCGAAAACCTACGGCCGGATATGCCCGCCGAAGTAACCTTTACATTTGGTTCCAAGGAAACGCAGGCAAAATTACTTGTCCCTATAAAAGCGGTCGGAGAAGATGAGAACGGCAATTTTGTGTTCTTGCTTATAAAAAATGAGGACGATACATACGCTGTTAAAAAGCAAGGCATAACAGTCGGTGAGCTAAGCGACGAAGGGTTTAGTGTGGAATCAGGGCTCGAGGAGAATGACCGTGTCGCTACAGCTGGTTTGCGAACGTTGCATAGCGATATGACTGTTTCACTTTTAAAATAATTATTGATGAATATTACAAAAATTGCGATCAATAGTAATAGAGTAACCTATGTTGTTCTGCTTTTGATCATCGTAATGGGTATCATTGGTTATAAATCTCTTTCCAGAGATAGTATGCCACCGTATACGATCCGAACCGCTACCGTGGTAACCAATTTCCTGGGAGCAGGGCCGGATAGGATCGAAACCCTTGTTTCCGACAAGATAGAAGAGGTAGTACAGGAAATTCCGGAAGTTGATTATGTGGAAAGTGAATCAAGAACAGGAATATCGATCGTAACGGTAACCCTCAAAGAAAACGTATTGGAGGCCGAGCTGCAACCAATTTGGGACAGGCTCAGAAGAAAAGTAGACCTTATCCGACCAGACCTTCCGGACAATCCATATTTGGAAAGGTTGGCATCATTGAAATCAACAAAGATTCGCTCATCGATCACACCTCCAAGCTCGACTTTAGCCGCATTTTCCAATGCGATCAGTTGTTTTTTCAGATCATCAGCATACTCCTTGGTTTCTTCATATTCGAAGCCATCGGATTCAAATCCGGCAATTATTCCATACACCACTCCAATGTCATCATCT
>JAAZYJ010000209.1 GCA_014239715.1 Flavobacteriales bacterium | reverse complement strand
GCCAAAGCTGCCTGATTCTACAATTCAAAAGATCGAATGCTGGACGGAGCAAGGGGCGCTAAATAATTAGGTATGAGAGCAGCATCAGTTTGTTTATTTGTTGGTATCGGGGTATTGCTCTTTTCATTCTCGATGCGGGATTCATATAAGGAAGACGTGATCTATTCGCAGGATAGGGTTGATGTGCTTTTAGATGAGCTTGGGGCCGACAATGGGTTGCATTTCATTCCTGTTCTTGATCCGGAGAAAGTGAAGAAAGGTGGTGAATTAGTGAGAGAAGGACGGACAGTAATGCCTAGTGGGAAATTAACCAAAAGGCAATCCAGATATTTTGTTTGTGTCGACTGCCATAACGTGGTTAGGGAAGATCCGGAATTGAATGCGCCAAACCCTGAGTCTCGTTTGACATATGCCATTGAGAACGGAATTCCTTTTTTACAGGGAACGACTCTGTATGGTGTCGTGAATAGAGAACATTGGTACAACGATGACTATCTGGTAAAGTATGGTGGTCTGGTTGAACCTGCGAGGGACACTTTGGTCAATGCAATTCAGTTATGTGCCACAACTTGTTCGCAAGGAAGATCATTTGATGATTGGGAGCTCGAAGCAGTACTGCAGTACCTGCATTCAATTGGATTGAAGTTGGGAGACCTTCCTTTGGACCAAGCTGAGATAAAAAAGATTTCCAACAAAAATGCAGATGACGCTAAAAGCAGTATAGAGCTGATCAAGCAACATTATGCACAGGTTTCTCATGCAACATTTTTGGATCCGCTGAATCAATCTGAAAGAAAATACGGTACGGCAGGATCTGTTGAAAACGGGAAACTGCTATATGACAATAGCTGTTTGCATTGCCATAAGGATGGAGGGGTAACAAATTTCATTCTATCTCATGAAAAAGTGGATTTCACTTTTTTGAAAAAACACCTGCCGGGTGATGGGAAGAAATCCGTTTACTACATTTCGAGAAGAGGAACTTATGCCATTAATGGTTATAAACCGTACATGCCGAATTACACATTGGAACGGATGAGTCATCAGCAATTGGAAGACCTTGCAGCATATATAAATCAACAGGCATCAAAATGAAAAGATCAGCATTATTATTCGCGTTAATAGCATATGTATTAACTTCTTCCGGGCAGTCGTATACCTACAGGACCTTTAATGACACAAGAGTTATCAATGGTCACAGCGTTGAAACGTTGGCCAAAGGTGCGATGGATATCCGCATCAGTCATCGTTTTGGTGATCTTCTTGGTGATCTTGGAGGGACCTCAACAATGTTTGGGCTAGACGATGTTGCCGACGTTAGTTTGGCTGTGGAATATGGTGTGACAAACAATATCTCCTTGGGTATAGGCAGAAGCAAAGGTGCCGGGCCATATCGTCAATTGCTGGATGGGTTTGTTAAGTATAAGATTCTTGCGCAAAAAACAGACAATAGCATGCCTTTTTCGTTAGTGCTGCTTGGAACAAGTAGCTATGCATTGCAAGAGGCAAGTACAGACCTGACTTCTCCTTCTTCCTACCGCGAAACAGTGCATCGATTTGCATATTGTACTTCATTAATAATAGGACGTAAGTTTGGCGATCGATTGTACGGAAACAAATAATGGTATTCAGCAATAATCCCTATCATTTTACTCACTTTTAGTCTTGTTGCTATTCCAGCTGAAAATATGCCATTTTGATCATCAAAAGCGACATAATTTCTATGCACGTATGAAGGTGAGACCTGTAAGGAAAATCGATCGCCAAACTTACGTCCTATTATTAATGAAGTACAATATGCAAATCGATGCACTGTTTCGCGGTAGGAAGAAGGAGAAGTCAGGTCTGTACTTGCCTCTTG
>JAAZYJ010000325.1 GCA_014239715.1 Flavobacteriales bacterium | reverse complement strand
TCCCGGGGCAAAAGCCTCAATTACGATTTTGTTTTCAGGGTAATTTGCAAATAATCTTTTTATGTGGTCGGATTCATTTCCTAACAAAAGGGTGGAGTAGACACAAAACAGCACTAAGCTGTTCAGCTTAAGAAGAAGAGTAGTCATGGTAGGTTCGGGTTTAAAATTTTGGCACGGTTAGTAGTTATAGTATTTTATTCAGATAAAATAAAACCGAGATGTCTTGTGGGCAAAAAAAGTAGTATTTAGCTTAAAACCACGAAGGTAGTTAATTAGGTGCTGATAATCAGTCAGATAGTTAATTATTTTATGTAGAATGTAGTCAAAATTGCTCTATGATCAGAATTAAAAAAGCCACCTATGGGATCATCCATTACGATCTTAGAATCCTTAGCTGCAATGTTGTCTGCTTTGTAGTAAATAAAATCAATCCTGTCAGACATAACATAGACATTGTCATGAAAGCCCCAGGTTCCTTCAAGCGTTTTTGTGGGGTCCGGATTAGCTTCTCTAAATGAGTCAACATAATTATTATCTGCCATTGCTTTACTTACCGGCCATTCAACAACTTTGTCAAAATGCCATTTTCTGGTACTTTCAACCCAGTCCAGATGCGACCCTGAATTAAAATCACCACCCATGATAACGGGCATGTTCAGATCTTTGCTCAGGCTATCGACACTTTTTAAAATAGCTGTAATTTCAATCAATCGAGTTGCCCTTTCTCCAAGTATCATTTCATCTGCGGACAATGTATCAAAGGAATTAAAATAATCCGGAAGATAATTCAACCAAATGTTTAGGCACAACAGCTTCTCATTATTAAAATCTATAACTACCCCGTGTGAATTAAATGGATGGTATAAACTTATGGTATCGGTAATTGGGTATTTACTGTGTATGGATAAATTTGAGCTTCCTCTGCAAGAATATGGGTACCCTGCTTTTTTGGCTATATCCATTCCACAACAATAGGTCTCCTGCATGAAAAGGATGTCCGGACTTTCTTGTTCCAGTACTTTCAATATGTTGATCGTATTTGAAGAATCTTTCTTAAAGTCGTCTGTTTTTTTCCCATGAAGCCCTCCATGCCAAATGTTCCAGGTCATGACTTTCAGTGCTTGGTTTTTTTGAGCAGAACAAGGCAGGAAACACAGTACCATCAAGACAATAATAGAAGAGTATTTCATATTCATTCCTTTACGAGACGAATTACTGCTTTCTTCTCTTCTGCTTCAACGATCAACAAATAAACTCCTGCCGGCTCTTTAAGTCTCATGTCAAGCAATTGACAATTATTGTAGGCATTCGAACGGATAAGCGTTCCGTTGATGTCCGTTAAGTTTAGCGTCACGGTTTCATAGGTCGAACCCAGGTCAATAGAGAGATCACCTTCTGTTGGGTTCGGATAGAGTAGGAGGCCATTGTCAAATTCAGTTTCAATTATTCCTACTGTTGAAAAGGAATAAACACGAACATGACCTGCCCATATTCCTGTCCCATCATTATAAATGGCTCCGATCGCAACGCTGTGGCCATCTGAGCTGATAGCTACTGAATAGCCGCTTTGATCATCAATTGCTTCACCATCAATATCTACTCCCTTTTGGGTCCATGCGGTTCCGCTCCACTTATAAACACGAACACGACCAGCATCAGTTGCGGTCTCATCACTGTATGGTGCTCCTATCAAAACTGTGCTGCCATCCGAGCTCATTGATACCGCATAGCCACTTTGATCACCGGCCGCTTCACCATTGATGTCGGCTCCTTTTTGTGACCATGCGGTTCCGCTCCATTCATAAATTCGAACGTGGCCTGCTTGTGTTCCTCCACCACCATTATAAGGTGCTCCGATCGCAAGAGTGTTTCCGTCCGAGCTCATTGATGCCGAATGGCCACCTTGATCATTCATTGCTTCACCATTGATGTCTGAACCTTTTTGTATCCATGCGGTTCCGCTCCACTCATAAACCCGCACGTGACCTGCATTTGTTGCTGCTCCATCATTATAAATGGCTCCAATAGCAACTGTGTTTCCATCCGAGCTCATGGATACTGAATGCCCACTTTGATCATTCGCAGCTTCGCCATCGATGTCGATGCCTTTTTGTGTCCAAGCCGTTCCGCTCCATTCATAGATCCGCACGTGCCCGGCAAAAATCCCTGTTTCATCATTACCGGGAGCACCTATCGCAAGGGTGTTTCCATCAGCGCTCATCGATATTGAACGACTGCTGAAATCATAGGCCGCTTCGCCATCGATATCAGCCCCTTTCTGGGCCCATGCAGTTCCGCTCCACTCGTAGATCCGAACGTGACCTGAACTTGTTGCAGAGCCATCATTTTCCTCGGCCCCTATTGCTATAGTGTTTCCATCCGAGCTCATCGATATCGACCATCCGCTAATGTCTGCAGCAGCTTCTCCATCGATGTCTGCTCCTTTTTGTGTCCATGCAGCACCACTCCATTCATAAATGCGCACATGGCCTGAATTTGTTGCTGTTCCATCATTGTAGGGAGCCCCTACCGCAAGGGTGTTGCCGTCTGAGCTCATCGATATTGATCGGCCGCTGTATTCTTGAGCTTCTTCACCATCGATGTCGACTCCTTTTTGGAGCCATTGGGCTTGGGCTGTTAGAGTAAGGAAACTAATTGAACATAATAGATAAGTCTTTTTCATGGCGTTTTATTTTGATTGGTGGTCATGTTATTAGTATTCTGAGTAGATGCTCATTTTAATAGCGTGTAGTTTTTAGTATAGTTTGTTTTTGCGTACCCAAATTAGTCTATAAATAATAGATTCTTTGAAATCAAAATATTTTCTTCATTGAGTAAAAGAATTGCAAAACCCCGATAACCGTATACATTTAGCATTAATCCTTTCTCATTGTAATTGTCAACACTGAATGCAATGGATCGTCCAACATTATCGTAGAGATAAATTTCGGGGTCATTCAATTCATGTACAACATTGATAGACCCATTTCTGGAAGGTACCGGGTAGATATGTAACTTCAGATCCTCCACTTCGTGTGCATTGATTTCAGTAGTGGTGGTATCAGTATTATAGATAAACACGCAGTTTTGTAATCCAAGATATTTCGGAGACAGCGTGTCATCCATGTATTCCTTAACCCCCCAGCTTCCGTATTTACTATATACTCCATGTGAGGAGAAATGGCAGAACATACCTACTTCAGTGCTGTCAAACCAGTAATTAAAGTAATTGCAATACAGATCCTGCATCCGTGAATGGCGGTTAGCATTTTTTAGTTTGCTTACGTAAGCTGTGTCGTTGTAATAGGTAGTATTGGCTACCAAATGCTGCCCTCCTTCATATGCAACCAATTCCAGGTTGTGTGTGTTTGCTACAATTTTGGTAGCGTCCATCCAGGCATATGCCTCCGACAATGAAAGCTCCATCGAATCAAGGATGTCGTCTACTGAGACACTCGGGATCAATCCTGCATCACCAATGTCATTGGCTACTGAACCTCCAAAATAAGGTGCAATGGCAATTACGTCTGCCTGCACCTGGGAAGGGTTGTATATTGAGTCGTTAAATTTTTCAATGATATAATTGGTTACCCAACTATTGGCGGCCTGGCTTGAGATGACTTTGATCAATCGGCTGTTACCCGCAAATTCAGTTTCGAAGATCTGCATCACGTCAGCGGATCTTTTTGCATAATATTGCCATCCCTGCTCCCATGAACTTCCCGCGTAGCCCAAAACATTTCCCATGCTATCGGCATACTGACTCTGCGAAAATGAACCGTTCCAGACTTCGTTGCTGTATTCAACGTATATTTTTAATGTGGGGTCTAGCGAGTCTCTGAAGAGTTTTGCCAGTTCGCTTATATACATATCATTTGCCCTGTGGGGGATACAGATCCAGGGATGTTTTTGCGTTTGGTTACAAAGATTGACAATGTGTTCATAGGCAACTCCATTATCAAGGGTTTGCGTGTAATGATCGGGTGCATTGCGGCTAGACCAGGTCGTGATCGGGGACCCATTAGTTTCCATCCAATCCATGAAACGTATAACCTGGAAATCCTCAATAAAATTCAGTAGATCAGGGTGGAATG
>JAAZYJ010000055.1 GCA_014239715.1 Flavobacteriales bacterium | reverse complement strand
TATCCGGTAGTATACTTCCTGATCTGTGGCATTATTATCCACAAAAACATATTTCGCTGAAGTTCCATTTGACTGAGCTTCTTTCCAACTTCCGGAGAATTATAAAAATTGTTAAATAATTCGCTTTTGATGTTTTCATGCATCCAGTAAACCGATTGGTCCTGTCTGTTTTTGTCAAAACATTGATTGATCTTCATGTCATTCTGAAAAGACAAGATTATATCCCAGATTACATCCAGGCCAATACCTTCGTTGGAGGAACAGGTCAGTACCTGCGGTACCCAACCACTTTTGTTTGCGGGAAGCAGGTGCATTGCATTCTTATAGTTCGCCGCTGCCACCTTAGCAGGGCCTATATTCTCACCATCAGCTTTTGTGATCACCAGAGCGTCTGCAATTTCCATGATACCTCTTTTGATCCCTTGTAATTCATCCCCGGCTCCTGCCAGCATCAGCAATAGAAAGAAGTCAACCATAGATCTGGCTGCTATTTCACTTTGGCCTACACCAACGGTTTCAATCAGTATGATATCGTAACCGGCGGCTTCACATAGTAAAATTGATTCTCTGGTTTTTTGAGCTACACCACCTAATTGGCCGGATGTAGGAGAGGGCCGTATGAATGCATTCTTGTTCTGTGATAAGCTGTTCATTCGGGTCTTATCACCGAGTATGGAGCCTTGAGATTTTTCGCTGCTGGGGTCGATTGCCAGTACAGCCACTGATTTTCCTTCGCTCGTCAGATGACTTCCGAATGATTCTATGAAGGAGCTTTTTCCAACTCCGGGTACGCCCGATATACCTATTCTAATCGAATTTCCTGACAGGGGAAGGCACTTTTCTATCAGCTCGGACGCTATTGCTCCGTCCTCTTCTTTGCTGCTTTCCACTAGAGTAATTGCTTGCCCAAGCTCTTTGGAGTTTCCGGCTTTGATGCCATTGAAAAGCTGATCAACGGTTAGGTCGTTTTTAATACGAGCCTCTCGTAAGCGCGCTGAAATGTTCTTGTCCTTTGCCACCTGAGAAATTGCTTTTGTGATTTTCAATGGTGAAGTTAACAATTATTAACCTGCTGTCTTATACGTTTCCAGCCAGGATGGATCCTGCAAGTCTTTAAGGAGCTGGAACATGCTTTCTCCGAAAAAGAAGTCAGACATGTAAATTATGCCGTAATTCTGTAATATCTGTACTTGTGGCCAATTGGGGCGGAACGCATTTGCAGCCCACCCGTCCACAATGCCCAGGTCGGAAGTGATTTTATCCTGCCTATATTCAGGATTTCTATTGTAGCGAAGCCTCCATAGATCATCGATCGATATTTTTGTCTCACATTTCTGCGCAATGTATTTGTCTATTTTAGGGTCAAGCATCCAAAAGCAATCACCAATTTCATATTTACTCCACAGATCTATTCCTTCTATATTTGCTTTTGACCGCTGTTCACCCTTCATCTGTAGTATCCAGTTGTTTCTTGTAACAATGGTTCTTCCCACTATTTTATTGTCTCGATCTGTATCTACGATGGCATACGTGATCAAGCCGCTATTGGCTGTTGGGTTGATCGAAAAACCAAAGTGTGCCTTCAGGTCTTCCTGTTGTTGATCATTTCCATCAGATGATGAACTCGAGATCAAGAATATCCATAACAACAAACACGATGTACTCCGAGTCAGTTTCATATTTCAATATAACGAAATACTATCATATGTATTAATGGTGTCGATATAAAATGATTCTTAAATCACTTATATCCAACTTGTTGAAAGTTTTTACCTAAACAATGAGTATATGTTCAGGCGTTTGGGTCCATTCCCGGCATCATCCCCATGGCAGCGCCTTGCATTTCTGAATTGTTCACATTATCTGCCTGTTCAATTGCTCGGTTAATAGCCACGATCAACAGCTCTTCCAGCTCTTCCATGTCACCTTTCAGAAGGTCAGGATCCACTTCTATATCGGTTACTTTCCTGTTGCCGTTGATCTGGACCTTTACCTTGCCGTTCTCAGCTTCACCGCGGACGATAACTGTATCAAGCCGACTTTTAATTTCTTCCATCCGGCCCTGCATGGCCTGAAGTTTCTCCATCATTCCTTTTCCGAACATCTTCTTTGTTTTTTAGTGCATTGTTTTTATCCATCATTTTTTCGTGGTCTTTCATATTCCACTTGAAGAGCTTTATGCCCCCATAAATGCCAAGGCAAAAGATCAACCCTACAAAAATAACTACGAACAAATCTCCAAGACTCATTACTATAAATTTATATACTTGTTATTGCAATCGTTCATGACACGTTCATTTGTTCCCGCTTACAGGTTCATTTTGTGTGGATCGTAATTATCGTCATCTATTCTCCTTTTTATTACTTCCATCTTTCCGGCGAGAATGGCAAATGCGGGATGCTTACCTTTCAGCCAGCTCATAGAAGCTTCTGATCCGTCTGCTGCCAAGGCCAGGTTTCTCAATAGGTAGTACTCATTGATTCCCAACCATTCAAGGGCACGCTCGTTTCTTTCAATGCCATTTATCAATGCCATTAGGTGTGGAAAATTGTTGTCCATCAGCCATTGCCTAGCGTCGTCCTGATTGTTCAATGCGTAACAGAAAACACTGAGTTCAGGGTATCCGTTCTTTACCAGCCAGCTACGTATCTTGGTGTTGCCGGATATTGCTTCTCCCCATGCAATGAGGATCTTTGCATCATATTTTTCAAGGCCTTTCAATCGGTATAAGCTTCAATTAACAGTTCAAGTATTTGTTTTGCAGCCTGCGGAATTTTCGTCCCGGGTCCGTATACTCCTGCAACTCCTGCATCGTAAAGAAAGGCATAGTCCTGCTTTGGGATCACACCACCCGCAATGACCATTATATCTTCTCGCCCGAGCTTTTTTAATTCTTCTATTACTTTTGGCACCAATGTTTTATGGCCTGCCGCCAAAGAAGAAATGCCCACAATATGCACGTCGTTTTCCACTGCTTGTTTTGCTGCTTCTTCCGGTGTTTGGAAAAGGGGACCGATATCCACGTCAAACCCGAGGTCGGCGTAGGCAGTTGCAACCACCTTCGCACCGCGATCATGACCATCCTGGCCCATTTTTGCGATCATGATCCGGGGCCTTCTGCCAACAATTTCCGCCAGCTGATCGGCCAGGCCTTTTGCTTCTATAAAGTCGTTGTCTTCCATAGCAATAGATGAATATACGCCTGAAATTGATTTTATCGTTGCTGTGTAGCGACCAAATTGCTTTTCCATGGCATCTGAAATTTCACCTAAAGTGGCTCTTTGCCTTGCGCATTCAATTGCGGCTTCCAACAGATTTCCTTCTCCGGTTCTAGCTACTTCGGTTAACACGTTCAGCGTACGCTGTGTTTTGCTCTCGTCCCTTTGGTTCTTTAATTTGTTGATCCTGCCGATCTGCTCACTTCTGACCCGTGTATTGTCCACTTCAAGGATCTCGATCTCAGTTTCTTCGTCTACCTGATAGGCGTTTAACCCGATAATAATGTCCTGATTCGAGTCGATCTTAGCTTGTCTTTTTGCCGCAGATTCTTCGATCTTCATTTTAGGCAAACCCGTTTCTATCGCTTTTGCCATTCCTCCAAGCTCTTCAACTTCCTGGATCAGCGTCCAGGCCTTATTCACCAGCTCATGAGTAAGATGCTCTACAAAATGGGACCCTCCCCATGGATCAACAGCTTGTGTAATGCCCGTTTCTTCCTGCAAATAGATCTGAGTATTTCGGGCAATTCTAGCTGAGAAATCGGTTGGTAAGGCAATGGCTTCATCCAGCGCATTGGTGTGCAGAGACTGGGTTCCTCCGAATGCTGCGGCCATAGCCTCAATGCAAGTCCTTGAAACGTTGTTGAAAGGATCCTGCTCGGTCAGGCTCCATCCCGATGTTTGGCAATGTGTCCTCAATGCCATCGACTTCGGATTTTTTGGGTTGAATTGCTTCACCAGCTTTGCCCAAAGAATTCTTCCGGCCCGCATTTTAGCGATCTCCATAAAATGGTTCATTCCGATGGCCCAAAAGAAAGACAGCCTTGGCGCAAATTCATCGATATCGAGTCCTGCAGCTATTCCGGTACGTAAATATTCAAGCCCGTCAGCCAATGTATAAGCCAGCTCAATGTCGGCAGAAGCTCCTGCTTCGTGCATGTGGTAGCCGGAAATACTGATACTATTGAACTTCGGCATGTATTGAGAAGAAAACTTGAATATGTCAGCGATGATCCGCATAGATGGAGCAGGAGGGTAGATGTACGTGTTCCGCACCATGAACTCTTTCAGAATATCATTCTGGATCGTCCCTTTCAATAGCTCAGGAGCCGTTCCTTGCTCTTCTGCTGCAACAACGTAGAATGCCATAATTGGTATCACTGCTCCGTTCATGGTCATAGAAACCGACATCTGATCCAATGGTATCTGATCGAAAAGAAGTTTCATGTCCTCTACGGAATCTATGGCGACTCCTGCTTTTCCGACATCCCCTTCAACTCTGGGATGATCTGAATCGTATCCTCTATGGGTAGCCAGATCGAATGCAACAGAAAGACCTTTTTGACCCGCAGCGAGATTTTTTCGATAGAAAGCGTTCGATTCTTCAGCGGTGCTGAACCCGGCGTATTGTCTTATGGTCCATGGGCGTATGGCGTACATGGTCGAATACGGCCCTCTCAAAAATGGCGGTAGCCCTGCGGATTTTATTTGTTGCAGCACGTTAGCGTTATCCTCCGTAAAGTGTGTGTCCAGCGTGATGCCTTCCTGGGTGGTCCACTCAGAGCTTGACTCGATCTCGGTGCCT
>JAAZYJ010000057.1 GCA_014239715.1 Flavobacteriales bacterium | reverse complement strand
TAATTATCACAGTTTTCGCACGTAGTTTGTGACGTGATCAGAGGCAACGAGCCTATCAGAGCAGCAGTATCGCAATCAACACAAGAAACCGGTGCAAATCCACAAGAAATAGTAGCCTCCCAACCGGGAAATGGATTCGCTCCGTCTGAATCCCATACGAAAGTTATGCACCCACTTGTTCCCGTAACCGTTCCCGGGGGTATGGCTGAAAAAGGACTTCCAATTATTAGAGGAGAAGCAGTTGTCGGTCCATCATAAATGTACAAGTAATCGGCACCGGCCTCAACATCCCAAAAAGTAAAGTCAACAATAATCTGTAATGGCGGAGGTAAGGGTGAGCAGAACGTTATTTCATAAAGATCATTGTTGCCATAATTTCCCGCACTTCCTCCCGGATCAACAAAGGTTCCGGCACATGTATTAATGGTACCGCCTGTTGTGATATTATATACTTGTGAGTAATTCGATTGGCCAAGCATTAAAGAGGCGAAAACCAAAACGAATATCTTGTAAACTAATTTCATAACAGTTAGCGAGCTATTTTAAATTTGTAATTGACATCCGATTGGGATGACCATTTATATAAGCGATTGACTTTTCCGACAAATACGTTGCTTCGGTCTCGGTAATGATAAACGGTTCCTTCAGGTCATCTTTTTCTACTGCTACAGCATCTCTGATAATCAGGATCTCAATGGCCGAAATCAATTGTGAAGTGGCATTTTGGTGCCGTTTATTTTTTTCAATCTCATCTTGTGTTCCAGAACCCTTTTTGGCAGCCGCTATTTTGTCACGCATGGACGTAATTGTACTTCTTAGGTCATGAAGATCCAGGCTATAAAATTTACTTTGGTTGCTCTGCTCCGGTTTTTCTTCAATTAAAACCGTAAGATCAGTTAGTTCAAAACCCGAAAAGTGAACGTCTTTGACACCCTTTTCCGACCATCCCGCAAACAATGTCAATCCTACATGTGACATATCACAGTCGCCCTGCAATATTTCAGCTGGTGCCATTGAAATGGCAACTGAATACTCTTCGTCAACATCATCACAGGTTTGACACTTTCCAGAATAATACAGGTCCATGTGATAACTGATCGAGCAATTTTGTTCTTCAGTATTATGAAATTTTAGAAATACGTTCCTCCTATCGTAACCGGCATTTCTTGGACAATCTTCGACCTTAGCATATATTTCAATACCTGAAATCTCTTGATACAATGACCACTCTTCCGTTGCCATATGTTGAGCACGAAATTTCCCGGCCCATACTATTATGAGGAATAACACAACCAACCGAACAGGAGGATTGCATCTGTACTTGCGAAAATAATTATGAATGCAGGCAGTTTCGCCCACGTAGTGTAAGGTAGTTTTCATGTTAGGTGGCTAGCTTCCGAAATGCAATTGGCGTTATCGCATTTCGGGCTTGCATAAATTTAGCAATACGAAACGTTTAATCGTCTTAAGTTCCAAGAAGAATGCTTATTTAACAGCTTTTGATATATTTGTTAATTTCTTAACACAATTGCATAGCACAATAATCAACAAGGAGTCATATGTTTGGTATTTTTACCCAAATCAGAACTATCTACATTTTTAGAGGATTATGGATGTCAGGAAAGTAAAAGATTATGCTTCTTACAAACTTAAAAGCAGCAAACTGACCAATATTCATTCACCTTTTCTTTACGAATTAGCAAGTAAGGTCATTTATGAGTCCGGTGAATATTATTCCTATCGCCACATCGAAAACATAAGAAAGAAATGGCTGGGAGACAACACCACTATCAGCGTCAATGATTTTGGTGCCGGATCAAAAATATTCAAAGAAGGTGATCGAAAAATTCGTGATATATGCAAGTATTCCGTGAAGCCAAAAAAGCATGGTCAGCTTCTGTTTCGACTTATCAACTTTTTTCAACCTAAATACGTACTTGAACTTGGCACTAGCTTAGGGTTGACCACTCTTTATATGGCCTCTGCAGCAAGAAATTCCAAAGTCATTTCAATAGAGGGTGATTACAACACGTACTTACTGGCTAAGAAAACAATAAAGCTGGCAAAAGTCCGAAATGTTGAATTGGTCAATGCCAAATTTCAAGATGTATTACCCGATCTAATTGATGGTTGTGAACAATTGGATTTTGTGTTCATTGACGGACATCATAATAAGGTCGCAACTTTAGCGTACTTCGAACTTTGTTTAAAAAAGAGTCATTCCGAAACTATTTTTGTTTTTGATGACATCAACTGGACTGACGAAATGAAAGAAGCATGGGAGGACATTAAAGCAAACTCATCAATAACCGTAACAATTGATCTTTATTCGATGGGGATTGCCTTTCTAAAAGAAGGTATTGAGAAACAGCATCACGTATTGAACTTTTAGCTCGAGCGTAAAGCACTTAAACTAAATTTGAACACTCTCCCGGATACAATGTTTAGTATGTTACCTTTATTAGTACTAAGAATAACAGCATGAAAATCTATACAAAAACCGGAGATAGTGGCGAAACTTCGTTATTTGGCGGTAAACGAGTAAGAAAGGACAATGTCCGAATAGCAGCTTACGGAACAACGGATGAGCTTATGGCTTACATTGGTTTACTACGCGATCAAGACATACAGAGCAATTATCAAAAGTTATTATTGGAAATACAGGATCGGCTTTTTACCATAGGTTCAAATCTGGCTGCAGACCCAGATAAACCACAGCTGAAAAAACCACTGATCTTGAAACAGGACATCGAAATTCTAGAGTCCGAAATCGATGAAATGGAAAAACACCTGCAACCCATGAAAAATTTCATCCTGCCAGGTGGTCACCCAACTGTTTCATTCTGCCATGTAGCTCGCTGTGTTTGTCGCAGAGCAGAAAGGCTGGTAGTTGAGCTTACTGAAGACAGCACTAACCTGGAATTAGAAGTGATCTATTTGAATCGACTCAGTGATTTCTTGTTCGTGCTGAGCAGAAAATTGTGTAAAGATCTAAATGTTGAAGAACGGCCTTGGAACCCACGACTTTAGTGAATTTCATAAATTGTTGTGTATAGGATTTAGAGCTTTATCATATTTTTATTGCATATGTAATCAAAAAAATTATTTTTGCGTAAAATTTACAACCCAAATACTCGGGTTGTGGGCAAAGTGATAGATAGATTATGTATTGGACATTAGAATTAGCATCTTATTTAGAAGACGCTCCTTGGCCGGCCACCAAGGACGAGTTAATTGATTTCGCGATGAGAACAGGAGCGCCTTTAGAGGTCGTAGAAAATCTTCAGTCAATTGAAGATGAGGGAGATTCTTATGACAGCATTGAAGAAATTTGGCCAGATTATCCGACAAAAGAAGACTTTTTCTTCAATGAAGATGAGTATTAGAAGAAATTTGCTTCCATTACCCTCGCAGCCTTAACGCACAGTTAGGGCTTTTTTGTGGCATTTTGTCAGCATTTTTCTTTTGGTACAATTTCTGAAACAGTTGAAACA
Organism: Flavobacteriales bacterium; assembly: GCA_014239715.1. The sequence continues at coordinate 4,354 of JAAZYJ010000057.1, read as the reverse complement.
CATCAAATTGGGACATTAACATCTTTGAAAATGCAAGTATTGTGAGACCTACTGTCATAATTTCAATTAAATTTGCTCCTCTTTTAAAATCATTAGATTAATGCTAGGCGGAATTATCAAGAAATTAATGGGCGGAAATGAGGGGGGTGCCGACATGAAGGAAATCAACCCGTACGTCGAAAAAGCGAAGGCAGAATTTGCCAAACTGGATACTATATCAAATGACGAGCTTAGAGCAAAGTCCGAAGAATTTCGAAATAAGTTAACCGATTACGTTACCGAAGAAGAGAATACGCTCAAGGAGCTTTCTGTCAAAGCAGAGGATGCCGCTACCCCAATTTCAGAAAAGGAACAGGTCTATGCCGAAATAGACAAACTCGAGAAAGAGATTGATAACAAACTTGAGGAAGTGCTTGAGGAGATACTACCTGAGGGGTTTGCTGTTATTAAGGAAACTGCTAAAAGATTCGCGGAGAACAAGGAAATTGAAGTTACCGCTACAGCCTTAGACATTAAGTTGGCCGAAACTAAAAGCCATATTAAAATTGTTGGTGACAAGGCAATCTGGAAGAATATATGGGACGCTGCAGGCACTGAAGTTGAATGGAACATGGTTCATTACGATGTCCAGCTCATCGGTGGTACGGCACTTCACAAAGGAAAGGTAGCTGAGATGCAAACCGGTGAAGGAAAAACCCTTGTGGCAACTTTACCTGTTTACTTGAATGGTTTAACAGGAAAAGGTGTACACGTCGTGACTGTAAACAACTATTTGGCCAAAAGGGACAGTGAATGGATGGGGCCTATATACGAGTTTCACGGACTTACAGTAGACTGTATAGACAAACACACACCTAATTCTCCCGAAAGAAAAGCAGCCTACCAATGTGATGTCACTTTCGGAACAAACAATGAATTTGGTTTTGACTATCTGAGAGATAACATGGTGAATGACCCTGAAAATCTGGTTCAGAAGAAACACCATTACGCGATCATTGATGAGGTTGATTCTGTGCTTATCGATGACGCCAGAACTCCACTTATCATCTCAGGGCCAACACCACAAGGAGATCAACACGAATTCCAAGAGCTTAAACCCAAGGTTCAGAAACTGGTAGAATCACAGCGAAAGCTTGCCCATAGTTATCTAACTGAAGCCAAAAAGAAATTGGTAGCCCTTTCCTCTGAAGGTGGTGAGAAAAAAGAAGTTAAGAAACAGATTGAAGAGGGCGGAGTTGCCTTGTTAAAGGCTTTTCGCGCTTTACCCAAGAATAAAGCGCTGATAAAATATTTGAGCGAACCAGGTATCAGAGCTCATTTACAGAAAACTGAAAATCACTATCTACAAGATCAGGGTAAGGAGATGAAAAAAATTGACATCGATCTTTTCTTTACGATCGATGAAAAGAACAACTCTATAGAGATCCTGGATAAAGGTATTGATCTGATCTCAGGCGAAGAAGATCCAACCTTCTATATTATGCCGGACATAGGTTCTATGGTTGCGGAAATTGAAAATTCCGACGAATCTGAATCTGAGCAGCTAAAAATGAAGGATTCCATGCTCAGGGATTATCAGGTGAAAGGTGAGCGTATTCACACTATGAATCAGCTCATGAAGGCGTATACGCTGTTTGAGAAAGAAGTGGAGTATGTGGTCATGGAAAATAAGGTTAAGATCGTTGACGAACAAACCGGCCGGATCATGGATGGCCGACGCTACTCAGACGGACTTCATCAAGCTATTGAGGCGAAAGAAAACGTGAAAGTTGAAGCGGCTACACAAACATACGCTACGATTACTTTACAGAACTATTTCAGAATGTACCACAAGCTTGCGGGTATGACGGGTACTGCAGAGACAGAGGCAAAAGAGCTTTGGGACATCTATGAGCTTGATGTAATGTCCATCCCAACGAACAAGCCGGTGCAGAGAGATGACCGTGAGGATCTGGTTTTTAAAACCGCCAGAGAAAAATACAATGCGATCATTGAAGAAATCGAAAGTTTAGTTGCCTTGGGCAGACCGATTTTGGTTGGAACAACTACCGTTGAGATCTCCGAATTGTTAAGCAAGCTGCTTTCAATGAAGAAGATCAAACACAACGTACTCAATGCAAAGCTACACCAGAAAGAAGCAGAAATCGTTGCTGAAGCAGGGCTGCCCGGAAACGTTACCATTGCTACCAACATGGCCGGTAGGGGAACCGACATTAAACTGGGACCCGGAGTAAAGGAAGCCGGTGGATTGGCAATAATAGGTACAGAAAGGCATGATTCCCGTAGGGTTGATAGACAGCTCAGGGGTCGTTCAGGTCGACAAGGGGATCCGGGATCAACTCAGTTCTTTGTCTCTTTGGAAGATAACCTGATGCGTTTGTTCGGATCGGAAAGGATCGCAAAAATGATGGATCGCCTAGGGCTGAAGGAAGGCGAAGTGATACAACATAAAATGATCACAAAGTCGATCGAACGAGCACAGAAAAAGGTTGAGGAAAATAATTTTGGCATTAGAAAGAACCTGCTGGAATATGACGACGTAATGAATTCCCAGCGTAATGCCATTTACCGTAAAAGAAAAAATGCGTTGTTCGGAGATCGATTGGATCTGGATATTGACAACACGTTTCGAGAGATTGCAGCCAGTATTGTCGACTACAATGTCGAAGCCGGAGATTATGAGAACTTTAAGCTGGAGTCGATCATGTATCTCGCGGTAGAGTCGCCCGTTGCTGAAGAAGATTTTTTCAGGACAGATGAAGCTGTCTTAACCAAGCAAATGTATGACTTGACAAAGAAAGCTTATCTAAGGAAAAATGAAGCAATTGTCGAACAGGCCATGCCGGTTATTTCTCAGGTCTATGAAACGCAAAGAGACCAATACGAAAACATGGTGATCCCCTTTTTTGATGGGAGAAGGAAGATCAATCTTGTTGTCAACCTAGTGGATTCATTCAACAATAAAGGGGGGAATATTACCAAGGAATTGGAAAAAATTGTCACGCTGGCCATCATCGACCAGGAGTGGAAAGAGCACCTTCGAGAAATGGATGACCTCAGAACGTCTGTACGAAATGCCCAGTACGAGCAAAAAGATCCACTTTTGATCTATAAGCTTGAATCTTTTGAGCTGTTCAGAGGAATGATGGATCAGCTGAACAAGGACACCTTGTCATTTCTGATGCGCGCTCATTTACCTACCCCTGAGGAAGAACAAAAAGCCTCCAGAAGACAGATGCCCAAACAAACTGACGTTTCTAAGCTCCAGACGGGAAGAAGTAATTTGACCGACGCTTCTCAGCAAAATCAACAAGCTGCAAGCAGACAACAGAACGGCGAACCGGTAAAGCGAACTCCGAATGTCAGAGAAGCAAGAAAAATAGGCAGAAATGACAGAGTTAAAGTACTCAATGTAAGATCCGGAGAAACGAAAGAGATGAAGTTCAAACAAGCTGAGCATCTCATCGCAAACGGAGTATGGCAGCTGGTTGACGAGGATTAGCAAATTGTGCTCCCTGTATCATCAGCTAAACAACCGCTAGTTCAGCCAACCGTCCCTATCTAACGATCTGTATTGGATCGCCTCTGCAATGTGCTTTGCTCCGATCGAAACGCCACCGTCCAGATCAGCAATTGTTCTTGCTACCTTGAATATTCTCCCATAAGATCTTGCGCTTAGACCCAATCGATTCATTGCCATTTTCAATACTTTTTCTCCCGCGGCATCTATTCCGCAATATTTATCCTGCAATCGGGGGGTAATTTGTGCATTCGTATGGATCCCGGTATAATTCTGGTATCTATTGAATTGGATCTCCCTAGCTTTTATGACCCTTGTTCGGATTTCATTGCTGGTTTCTCCTTTTGCCTTCTCTGACAGCTCTTCATATGGGACCGGATTCACTTCAATGTGCAGATCGATCCGATCCAGTAAAGGACCTGAAATTTTATTCAGATATCTCTGGACAGCAAAAGAAGAATCCGGGTGTGATTGGTTAGGATCATAAAAGTCGCCACTTGGAGAAGGATTCATTGCTGCAACAAGCATAAAGCTTGCAGGATAATCGACAGAAGCCCTTGCCCTTGAAATCGTTACCACACGATCTTCCAATGGTTGTCGCATCACCTCTAAAACCTGTCGGCTGAATTCAGGCAATTCATCCAGAAATAGTATTCCGTTGTGCGCAAGAGATATTTCGCCGGGTCTTGGATTTGTTCCTCCACCAACCAACGCAGCACCCGATGATGTGTGATGCGGAGATCGAAACGGCCTTCTTATTACCAGCCCATTGTTTTCGCCAAGAATACCGGCAACAGAATGCACTTTGGTTGTTTCCATCGCTTCTTCAAGTGT
>JAAZYJ010000058.1 GCA_014239715.1 Flavobacteriales bacterium | reverse complement strand
GAAATTATGGACTATGGATTTACGAGAACTTTTATTAATGGAGAATATTGGGGCCTCCATATGGTTAGGGAGCGAGTCGACGAACGATATATTGCCGAACATTTTAAATGCAATGAAGACAGCGTCTTGATCCCGGGTAATTATGATCAACCGGAATTCCAAGCCATTTTTGACTTCATTGACCATCATGATCTATCACAAAATGACGCAATAGCTCGGTTCGGTGAATTGATTGACATTTCCAACTTTACAGATTATATCATTTGCGAAACTTTCTTCGGCAATACCGACTGGCTGGAGAATAATAATAACGTTACATTCTGGAAGGAAAAAGGTAAAGGGAGATGGAGACTCATCCTGATCGACATTGATGCCGGGTTTCAACAATCGAAAAGAAACATGTTCGAGTTCATCAAAGATCATCAAGAATCTATGATCACTAAAATATTCACTGCGCTGATCAAGAACGATGCTTACAAGAAACGACTAACACATCGGTATGCCGAAGTACTTAATTCTCACTTTGCCCCAAAAAGATGCTTCAAGATAGTTGATAGTATTCATGCTATTGTCGAACCACAGATAGGCCCTCATATTGCTCGATGGGGACATCCAACTTCAGTTTTCGCGTGGAACAAAGACATCGATAACTTGCGCAGCTTCATCAATGAACGACCCATTGCAGTTCCGGATCAAATTGAATTTTCTCTTCACGCTGATGCCAGTGATATGAGAGGGATTTCAGGAGTATTTTTTGTTTCTCAGGATGAAAAGATAATTGGATTTAGCATCCTTGGATTGTTGTCGATCTTTTTAATTTCGATCAGGATAAGACGCAGAAAGAAAAGGAAAGCGCTTAACAAATAAATGTAGCCTGAAGCTGAATGGTCTATATTGACTTTGCCCTCTCCCAATACGTATCCATTTCTTCCAGGGTCATAGTGCCCAGCTCTTTTCCGTCTTTTTCAGACTCCACCTCCAGATATTGAAAACGCTGAATGAATTTTTTATTGGTCTTCTCTAGCGCATTCTCAGGATTTACACCGATGAATCTGGCATAATTGATCAAAGAGAACAACACGTCCCCCAGCTCCTCCTCCTTTTTATCACTACCGGAATCTACTTCAATTTTAAATTCCTGCAATTCCTCATTGACCTTGTCCCAAACCTGATCCTGATTTTCCCAATCAAACCCAACTCCCCTAGCCTTTTCTTGTATTCTTGTCGCTTTTACCATTGCAGGAAGAGATTTTGGCACCCCTCCCAGCACAGACCTATTTCCGGTCTTGCTCTTCAGTTTTATTTTCTCCCAATTTGCTTTCACCTCTTCTTCATCCGCTACCTCAACATCACCGTAAATATGAGGATGACGTTCTACCAGCTTATCGCATACCCCATGTAGCACGTCGGCAACATCAAACTCATTTGTTTCGGAAGCAATTTTTGAATAAAAGACAAGGTGTAAGAAAAGATCTCCCAATTCACCTTTAATATCGTCCATACTCTGATCCAAGATCGCGTCACAAAGCTCATACGTTTCTTCAATGGTCAGATAACGCAATGAATCTAATGTTTGTTTTTTGTCCCAGGGGCACTTTTCCCGAAGTTCATCCATTATCTCAAGAAGTCTCTGGAATGCTTTTAATTTTGCCTCAATACTGTTCATCATTGTCGTTTTTATGCGCTGCAAGTCGATCTGAAATCGGATCTACTAATTGTCACTCGAATCTAGTATTAATCGGTTAACTTTGGAAACATGAGGATCCACTTTCTTTTGATCGGTATGTCCATTGCCATTTTCTGGTCCTGTAAAAAAACAGAAACGGTGCAAGTTCAGTTTGACAAGGTCAATGTCTCCTCACAACCAGTTAATGATGTATTCTGCCTGAACGACACTGTTGGGCTGGCCTGCTCCGGAGTGGAGAATGTTGGCGGAAGGATCTACTTAAAACAAGGCACAGGATGGTCTGAGGTGTTCAGCTCAAGCCCGGTCAACTTGCTTAGCGTTTATATCACCCCCTCAGGAAAAGCTTTTGCCGGAGGAGATTTTGTACACTTATACACCTCCTACGACAGTGGAGCTTCATGGCAATTGGATTGGATGGGGTCCGGTGAGCTGTCCACACATGAACACAACCGTGTTTCAATAGATGAGTTTCATTTTATTAATGATTCCACCGGATTCTTTGTGGGTGGAGATCGCTATGAGCACGGGCACATCTATCGAACACATAATCAGGGGGATAGCTGGAATTTTGACACACTGCGGAATGAGGTGACCAGCATCACCGAAGTTGATAATAATACGTTTCTTTTTGCCGGATACGGCTACCTCGGCAGAACGTATGATCAGGGCAATTCAATAAGTCGGCTTCCTAATGGCAATCATAATTTCATTGGAATCCACGCGGTCAGCCCCTCCTCTATTGTTGCAATAACGAATTCGGGTAAAATTCTGTTGTCAGAAGATACAGGGAGCTCATGGAAGAAAATTGCCAAGATACGCGGTGCAGTGATCTTAAATTCCATTTTTGCTCAAGACAACCTCTATGCAATTGGCGCTGAAGGGAGCTGCTATTACTCAACAGATTACGGGAATACGTGGAAACAGATCGAGCTTGACACTAACGATCATCTCTATGGCATATCCGTTTCTGACAATTACCTCTGGATCTCTTCCCATGGGGGCGACATTTACCAGATTCCCCTTACAGCAATACTTTGAATCCGGCATTGAAAAAATCTGCCTTGCCCCAGATGGTGCGAAGACTTATATTAAACGCTCCGTTCAGCTTTGGTTTGTCTATGGGGTCCAATAGGTAGAAATTGAATCCAAACTCATTTGAAAAGTGAGTGTCTAAAAAATTTGATACGATGAATTTATTCCGAACAAGCTCCTTTCGAAACGGATCATACACATTCATCCCAAGGTCGAGATAGATGCCTAAATGTGAAAAGTGAAATTCATGTCCAACATAGCCCACAACTTTCAGGTTATTTCCTTTCACTTTACCATCAAACATAGACTCATTCAGTATAAAATATCGCGCTGCTTCGCTAAAATTACAGGTCAATCCCGCATGCAGTGAGCTTTTATAATTTAACCGATACGACGCCTCTAATCTACCATAAACAACATTGTATTTCGGTCCCCCGGATGGAAACAAGGTGCCCTCGATCTCGTGAATACCATAACCACCCCCTAAAGCAAAACGAATGCGTTTATCTACCTGTATTGTATCGGGTATGTCCTGTGAAACGATATCACGAACGGACGGGCTGTATTTTACTGCAATACCGACCAAAGGCACATTAGTTCCAATGTTAGGTACGCTAAAGTGTCCATTAGAGGAATGCCTGTAATTCACCAGGATTGAGTAG
>JAAZYJ010000059.1 GCA_014239715.1 Flavobacteriales bacterium | reverse complement strand
GAGAAAGAGTATGAGGATTTCGAAAAACTGATGCTTGAAGCATTTTGTTGTGAAGTAGGGCACGGTTTTACGGGTGAACAAGGGGAAGATATAGTCGCGGTGGCATTTTTCATTGAACTTAACGGCAGGCTAACCTACGTCAAAGGAACCAGCAATGAGGTTGGGAGAAGCGACGGTGCAATGCACTTCTTATTCGATCGGGTAATTAATAAGTTTTCAGGCCGGCTGAAACTGCTGGACTTTTCGGGATCTGATGTAGATTCTGTTGCTACGTTCTATAGATCTTTCGGGGCTGAAAACAAACCAATAGGTTACCTTAAGAGAAACCATTTGCCGTTTCCGTTAAATCATCTGAAAAAGTAGAGATTTGCTCTTAAAGCAGTAAGAGGATTTGTTAAAAGAATGAAACATGATGCTTTGATTCGTTGGAAGCAAGTTTGTTGCATATATTTGGATTACTAAATTCATTTTGGGTGGAAGTAATCAACTTTAGTGAAAGCAAATCAATTCTGAACTCATTTGTTCGGGAAATAAGGGATGCTGAAATACAAACTGACCGAATGCGTTTTCGTCGAAACGTGGAAAGAGTGGGGGAGGTAATGGCTTACGAGATAAGCAAAAGGTTTGACTATCAGCTACAAGAAATTAAGACACCTTTGGGAATGGCAGAGGAGAATGTTATCTCTGAACAGCCTGTTATTGCGACAATTCTAAGGGCCGGATTACCGATGCATATTGGGCTGCTCAATTACTTTGATCACGCAGATAATGCTTTCATAAGCGCCTATAGAAAACATACTAGCCAGGATGATTTTGAGATTGAGATCGAATATTTAAGCAGCCCTAAAATTGACGATAGAGTTTTGATATTGAACGATCCTATGCTGGCAACTGGCTCGTCAATGGTGTTGGGGTATAAGGCTATGCTTAGTAAAGGAAACCCAAAACACGTCCATATAGCATGCATTATTGCAAGTAAAGAAGGGGTCGAATTTGTCAAAAGAAATATGCCGCCAAACACTACAATATGGGCAGGTGCTGTTGATGATGAGCTTACTGCACAATCCTATATCGTTCCAGGTTTGGGCGATGCGGGGGATCTTGCTTTTGGTAAGAAAGAGTAATTATGTGGGAACATTTTGGTGATTATACATTTCTTTATTTTTTATCTTTTATAAAGTATTTATTCGCTCCAATTTATGGATGGTGGAGAGGATTGAATTTTATTGAAATTGCCGTGTCGTGTTTTGCTGGCGCATATACGTGCTTCAATATATTTTATTGGTCATCATCTTATTTTTTCGACAGAGCCGCTCAAAAGAGACGCAATCGGTCGAAGAAGAAAAAATATTTCACTAAAACAAATCGAACAATCGTTAGAATGAGGCAATCCAGATTTGGATTTGTATTGATCACCTTCTTATGTCCTATGTTTTTATCGGTTCCCTTAGGAACATTGATAGTGGTTAAATTCTATGGGCATTTCAAACAAACTTTTATTGTGACCTCCATATTTATTTGCAGCTGGAGCATACTATTAACGTTTACCTATATGTTTGTCAAATGAAGCTCGATGGAATAAAACATGTTTTTTGGGATCTTGACCACACTTTGTGGGATTTTGATACGAACGCCAGTGATGTGCTGGTTGATTTATTTGAGCACTTTGATCTCAGGACAGAACTTAATACAGATGAAGAAAAGTTCATTGATACGTACAAAAGAATAAATGAACAGTGCTGGACTCTTTATCGAAATGGCCAGCTGGAGAAGGATGAATTGAGAACGATCAGATACAAATTGACATTTAAAGAGTTCAATTCTGAGAATTATAAAATTGCGGAAGACCTTGGAATGGCATATATGGAGGAGTGCCCAAAAAGAACCAAGCTGATGCCTGGTGCGATAGAGGTATTGGAGCAGCTTGGTAAAAGATTTCACCAACACATTATTACCAATGGATTTATTGAAGTACAGGGGGTTAAACAAAAATGCTCAGGGCTGACTTCATATTTTGACATAGTGGTTTGCTCTGAAGAGGTGGGTAAAAAAAAACCGCACCCCGCAGTTTTTGACTTTGCTTTGAAAAAGGCCGGAGCAATGCCATCTGAAAGTGTGATGATCGGAGACAATCTGGAAGTAGATGCGATCGGTGCAAAGAATGCAGGATTTACTGGGATCTGGTACAATTCAAAGAGGACGGATCAAAATCACGATGTAATTGAGATCAGAGAATTATCAGAGCTGTTAAACATCCTATAAAACAACACCGAAGCTCTCTTCTAATTTGTGAAGATCATCCTTAAAGTAATCTCTGCAGAACTTGAGCTCTTCTTCGTTCATTGCGTCATATCCGATCCCTGTTTTTTCATTTAGCTTGTACAATCGGTTATTAACACCTGACTTCAGTACTACTCCCTTAATGATCTTGATCTTTAAAGGTGCTCGAACGGTTTTGCGCAACCAGTGATTTCGATTCAATAAAAATTGTTGAAGGGATCTTGATCTAACTTTTTGCGCCTTGTTTTTCTTATCAAGCACCCGGACGGTAAATAGATCTACCTCCAGAAAGGCACATAAGCGGTCCATTAACTGCTGAGGGCTGTTCTGAAGATCTTCTGTTCGCAGAATCAAGATCTGCTCTCTGGTGAAATGCCTTAACCAAAGAGACAGGTGCTTGAAATAAAGGCTGCCTTCAAAGTGACATAGATTATTCCTCAGAATAATGTCTCCGCTTAAATATTCTTTTTCCTTTTGATGCGATTCAAGAAAGCCGATGCCCCCTCGCTCGTATCCGTTGTTGAGACTATAATGGTAGTTTGAATAAGCTCGAGTAGATGGATCCCTGAGCAAAACTGTAATTTTGATATTCGGATTATGTTCTTTTATACGCTCGGGCCCTTCCTTGCTCAGAAGCAAGTAGGTATCGGCCATAGATGTCGGTCCGGGCTTATCGTGAAAGTGCTCCGAAAGATATGGGGTACCCCTTTGATACAAATCGTCAATTGAAAAATAATGCACCTCTTTAACATTGCTGGAATTTATCCCGGGATGCTGATTAATGTAATCAGACAGAGAGGTTGTTCCGCACCTGCCCATACCTATTATGATGTGATCTAGCTTCAAGAATTAAAGGTCTTCAATTGATTCAATGTCTTCATCATAGTCGTCTTCATCGGTAATAACAGGATCAGTATCGATCAGCTTTGGGTCCGGTCCGGGTTGCGGGGTGCGTTTATTTTCTTCCTCAGAAGCGGTAGATGTATTTCGGCCCATGGATGGAGTGTTGTCTATCGACTCGTGACGGATCGGTACCGGATCAACATACCCGAACTTCAGTGTTCTGTTGTATTTCACAACTTGGACCAATCCGATGATCGTGAAAGGGATCATATGGAGCGCATATAGGATCCAAAAAGGGGCACAATCATCGAAATCGGCGTCAGGGAAAGTAATTAAAAAAAGATCTGCCAACACCATAATGCCACTAAGCACCAGGCTGATAATTCCAAACACTTTTGCAACAACTCGTTTTACTTTAGTGATCCACAGAATGCTGATCGTTGTGAAGAACAGGAAGAATAGCTGTGTTACCAATCCTGCCTCTAGTGTAAGCTTTTGCCGTTGGTTGTAATCATAATCGGAGTCATAATCATAATCATAACTCCCATAATCGTAATCATCGTAGCTGTAATCGTAATTGTTCCAGTATTCATGTCTGGCACTGGTGGCGCTTTCTGCATAATACACGGTTACAACAATTAGTATTGCAGTCAGGGCGATCCCGATAATGCTCAATGCTTTTATCATGATACTAATTTAATTTTTATTGTGGAACTCCTTAAGTTCTTAGCTCAATGGTACCTGATATAAAACTAGATAGAACAAAAAAGGCGATTCATTGAATCGCCTTTTGAATAGATTTTACTTCAATTTACTCTGCAAGAATAATGACTTTGTTCTTAAGTACCTCCAGCACTCCCCCAGAAACATCAAAGGACTTCCTGCCTTCAGGTGTTTCAATCTCTATCTTTCCTTTTTTCAATGTAGTAATGAGAGGTGCGTGATTTTCCATAATACCCAGACTCCCGTCCTTACCAGGCGCTAATACAGCGGTACCTTCGCCTATATATAACTGCTCGTCCGGGGTTAAAACTTCAACTGTCATTGTTCAATTTTCTTACGCTTCTTCAAGCATTTTCTTCCCTTTTTCAATAGCTTCTTCAATCGTTCCGACCAGGTTAAATGCAGCTTCCGGATATGCATCAACTTCTCCATTCAGAATCATGTTGAACCCTTTGATCGTATCCTCTATCGGAACCAGAACACCTTTTAATCCTGTAAATTGCTCGGCAACAAAGAACGGTTGAGATAAGAATCGCTGGATTCTTCTCGCTCTGTGAACGAGCTGCTTATCTTCTTCTGAAAGCTCGTCCATACCAAGAATAGCAATAATGTCCTGTAGCTCCTTGTATTTTTGCAGTATTTGCTGAACAGCGATCGCACAATTGTAATGCTCATCACCTAATATCTGAGCTGTTAAGATCCTGGAAGTTGAATCCAATGGGTCAACTGCCGGATAAATTCCAAGCTCAGCAATTTTTCGTGAAAGAACTGTGGTTGCGTCCAAGTGGGCAAAAGTTGCTGCAGGTGCAGGATCCGTTAAATCATCCGCAGGAACATAAACTGCTTGTACCGATGTAATAGAGCCTCGCTTGGTAGATGTAATTCTTTCCTGCATTTCCCCCATTTCGGTGGCTAATGTAGGCTGGTAACCCACTGCTGAAGGCATTCTTCCCAAAAGTGCGGAAACTTCAGAACCTGCTTGTGTAAACCTAAATATGTTGTCAACAAAGAAAAGAATGTCTCTTCCTTGCTCATCTTCTTCACCATCTCTAAAGTACTCAGCCATTGTTAAACCGGACAGCGCAACTCTGGCTCTAGCTCCCGGAGGCTCATTCATTTGTCCGAATACCAATGTTGCCTGAGATTCAGCGAGCTCTTTCTTGTCAACCTTGGTGAGGTCCCAACCTCCGGCTTCCATAGATTCTTCAAATGCTTTTCCGTATTTGATAACACCGGATTCGATCATTTCTCTTAGAAGGTCATTTCCTTCTCTTGTTCGTTCACCAACTCCAGCGAAAACTGAAAGTCCTTCATATCCTTTTGCAATGTTGTTGATCAATTCCATGATCAATACGGTTTTGCCTACACCGGCACCACCGAACAGTCCGATCTTTCCACCTTTTGCATAAGGCTCTATCAGATCGATCACTTTAATTCCCGTGAACAATACTTCCGTAGATGTTGAAAGCTCCTCAAACTTAGGCGCTTCTCTGTGAATCGGAGCACCACCTTCATTAGAGCATTCTCCGATCCCGTCTATTGCCTCTCCAACAACATTGAACAATCGACCTTTCACCTGATCGCCGGTAGGCATAGTTATAGGAGCTCCTAAAGCGGTAGCTTCAAGCCCTCTTGATAGTCAATCAGTTGCATCCATAGAAATGGTTCTGACAGAATCCTCACCAATATGCTGCTG
>JAAZYJ010000060.1 GCA_014239715.1 Flavobacteriales bacterium | reverse complement strand
GAGCTAAATTAATACAAATAATTCACTTTCAACCGGCGGCCCAATGCTCTTTTATTCGGCGACCTTGAAGCTAAGATGCACGAAACAGTTGTTTTCCATAAATGAAACGAAAAAAAACGATTCCTAGTACCGAGCCAACCACGTTGGCAAGAATATCGCCAAACTCTCCTGTTCTTTCCGGTACGACAAAAAATTGAATACTTTCAATCACACATCCATACAGAATAGAAAAAGCCAACGCGATCAACATAGCATTATTAAGAATCCAACGTATTCCGGATTGCTTTCTTAACGCAATGGTTAAACTGAGTACTAATAGGCCAAACAAGATGACATGTACGATCTTATCAAATTCCAGCAATTCTAAATAACTGACCGAAGGCAATTCTTTTGTGTCGATCAAACACAGAAATAAAATGCACACGATCCAAAAGAATGTAAAATAGAAATGACGCATTTTAGCTGATCAATTCTTCATAAGCTGATGCATCCAATAAATCATCCAGTTCTGAAGGATCACTCATTTTGACCTTTATCATCCAACCTTCTCCGAACGCGTCTTCATTTACTGTTTCCGGCTTTTCTTCCAGCGCTGTATTGAAGGCTAAAATTTCACCACTAACAGGCATAAAAAGATCTGAAACGGTCTTTACTGCTTCCACAGTGCCAAACACCTCTTCTCTATCAAGGGTCTCACCTTCGGTCTCAATCTCCACATAGACAATGTCTCCTAGCTCACCCTGAGCGAATTCGGTTATTCCGATTGTTGCTACGTCCCCTTCAACATGTAACCACTCGTGATCTTCCGTATATTTAAAATCTGCTGGTAAATTCATATCTCAAAAAATTAATCTCTTGGTTTTACTGATTGGTAAAAATAGCAAAAACACAATCGAAAAAACATGTTTACTATTTATGTTACAGGCTCAATTATTACAATCTACTGCAAAGTGAATCGAAGGGCCAATCCGGAATTTGTATTAGCTGTTGGAAATGAGGTGGAAATGAACGGCTTTGTCACAATTCTGTCGAAATATGCTCTGACACTCAACGCCTTTCCAAGCTTGTAGTCAGCCGTACACTTTATTGAGATCAGCCGCTGACCTGCTGTAACCTGATTCTGATTCTCTATGATCTTTCTGGTAATGGTCTTGTTGCTTCTGATCGAGATATCTACACGTGTGTTCAGGTTACTTACCGGCTTTTTGCCTCCAATTTTAAAGGGTAATTCCACATTGTCAAATCTATACCCGGTTCCAATTACAAACTCATTTCCTTTGATCTCGGTGATCTGGTTGTTGGCAAGAGATAGTGAAACATTCCTGTCCTTTTTAAACTCTGCTTTTAGTATTAAGCTATTGTGTAGCGTCGCATCAAAATTTATGAGTGGTGCAAATTGTTCCATAATTGACGCTGTCATTATTTGCCGTTCAGAAATGAAATTACCAGAAGCATCTCTGGAGGTGATCTGACCATTTGATGGGTCTGTTGTTGCGTTCAGATTGGTTGTGAACGAACCAATAGTAAAATTAGACCTGTACGAATGGCTGAAGGTAATTGACTTGAATATTTTTTGCATGAAAGGTATTCTTGCAATGCCATCGATCGTGATCCTCCAATTAGGTAGTGGAATTATGCTGAAAGGATTAATGCTGTTCTTATCCGGGTTATTTCCTGTATAAGCTGCTATAAATGACCCAAGAATTACATCCTGCTGAGCCGCACCATAACCGTCGGCATATCCCAGATCTTCTGCATGCGCTCCTATAGAGTTGTTGTTTTCATTGGCCAAAATTTGAGATACCTCCGTCCTGAAGTCTCTAAGATTGCTGAAAATTCTACTGGTGTTAGATGTGTCACTTTCGAATGCGGTTTTCCATGTTAAAACTGTTGTGCTGAACGTGCCTGTTTCCATCGGGTTCTGATGCTGATACATTAAAAGGGAGTCGTTCCACCTGAAGTTGTCAGTTCTATTGACAGATAAATTCCTGTTCAGGCTCAGGTCTATTCGAATCCCTCCAATAGGTTCAATTGTAGCCTTTCCCGTTAAATTTTCAGCATGATTGTTGGTGTATTGGGTGTTCAACCTTTGGCTGTTACTGTCTCTGATCATCCAATTGTTGTCCGCAACGAATTGAGCAAAGTCATTACCGGTTGTATCTCCCAAAAGATTAAATCGTTGGTAGCCGCCCATAATGAACTCAAGTCCGGGGGCCTCAAATCCCGGGCTCATGCCCACAATGTTAGTAGAAGGTGTATAACCCGGCAGCATTACACCATCTGTTGTACTATACGTCATATTGATATTTTTCAGCATCATTACAACTCTGGCCATTTGCTCAAGTATCTTGAATTCTTTTTCATCATCGTCATCTTTCTTGTCTGAATCGCCTGCTTTTTTTAACGACGGCTTCTTGACCTGTCGTCTGACATTTGAGCCTCTTCCCTTTCTACCATATTTTCTGTTTACTTTTTTGAAGTACGGGATCTTGTTGTATAAATTAACGAAGTTCGCCTGTCCGTTCCAATTTACTTTTCTGCTGTTTTGAACTGTATTTCCCAATTCAGTTTGAGCGAGTGGGGCTCTGGACCAGTCGTATGCAACCGAGTATTTTGTTGAGACATTGATCCAATCTGTCAAAGGGAATTTATTCAATGGCAATTGGTAGCTAATATTCAATCCGTGCCCATATTGCATGGTGGTACCCCAATTCTTCAAGCTTTCAGAAACCGTATCCTTGAAATTCTGATAATGGTCAGGGTGCCAATCTTTATTTACCCATTTTTCATTTTCAGCAATGATGGCATTGTTGGATGCGCTAAAATCTACTTTAAGCGCCTTGGTAATATCGTATTTGATATCGTATCCTCTATTCCAATTAAAGGTCTTGTAAAATTGAGGAAGGGTCAAGGCATTGTAATTCCCTCTTATTTGAGATTCATTGTAAGACCTGTCAATGTTGGTTCTTATACTGATTGACTTCGGTTTTGTGTACAGATTGAAGTCCTTGATCAATTTTAACCATTTGGATTTCCTGAACAGCTTCACTTTTGAAAAGGGTTTCCAAGGCTTTGAGTTCGGGCTATACGCATAATTCAAATTTGTCCTGTAATCCTTAAATGTGTTGAACTGTGTATTGATGTCTCTTTTGTAGGTCTGGCTGTAGCTTAGGGTATACGTCCAGTTGCCAATATCCCAAAAATGCGGTTTAGCTCCATCTCGTTTTTTATTGATCCTTACATTCGTAAAATTGATGCTTTTTCTTTGTGTATAATCTCGAGATATGTCACGTGCGCGTTCAAGGTCTTCAGCTTTCAAATTTTCCATTAATATATCCGGATTCAACGGGTCAAACATTGGGTCAATGATCATATCTCCGTACCCTATGTACATTGGTAAAGAGACACCCGACTTCTTGCCGAAAAATTTACCTAGCTGAACTGTAGCCGATGCATCAAAAGATTTAATTGTTTCTCTTTGCCTTTCTGAAATTCTCTTTTCAATGCTTCCAAACCCGGGAGTGCTGATTCCACCAGATACCGCTACGTTGGCAAAATCTGCTAATTGGGCCGTCACTCTTCCCTGCGCTGCCCACCCTCCAAAATCATCAAAATCAGTTAGTCGTAGTTCATTCACCCAGATCTCCGCGCACTTCTCCAATCCATCGTCAGGTTGCCACTGATGCGTTGGATCATCTTTCCATGGGTTTCGCACCCCGATCATAATGGTTTTTATATCGGATAAGGATGGGTTTCCAACTATGGTTATTCGTCGTGAGGGGTCATCCGGATCAGGCACTATGTATGGGGTCATTCCTCCAGTTGCAAGGCCACCAGGTCGGGTTACCTTGAGTGAACGGATCTTTTCAAAATCAATAACAATATTATTCGCCTCGGGCCATACTTCGTCTGCTACGCCTGAGCCAATTGGCGACACTTTAATAGGAACTTCATATTCGTAATAGTTGTTTTCAAAATCAGTCCCTAACCTGACAAAACAAGTTAGGTCATTATCATTCAACGGTTTCGAAGCGTCTGTTTCATGCGCGTGAACAAACATCCTTAGTTTCTTGTATGATAAAACGTCAAACGAAGTATTTCTGAATGCAGCTCTGGCATCGCCATCCTTAAGGTTGCAAACTTCAAGTACCATTGATTGCTCATTCAATCTGGCTAAGTTCTGGGTTTGGACATTTACCTGTCTGTTGATTCCCGGGGGAACTATGTAGTTGTCATTTTCCTCAATGTTCACAGCTCCGATATTGAAAATGGTACCACTCTCTTCGTCTTGAATGTAATCTCCGGGTGTCCACATATCCCTTAGATACGTCCTCCATTCACCACGAATGAGCTCGAGTCTTGCAAATCGGAGTGTAAGATCCTCATTGAAGTTTTTCATGAACATTCGAATGAACCTGATCGATCTGAAATCCTGAATTCCATTGACCCGACTAGTCGGGCTGGCAATAGGGATCTTGAACTGGTACCAATTTACCTGCTTTGTTGTAGCACCATTACTATGAGTTCCAACGACTTTATCCGTTATGTAATTCTGGCCAACCACCATGTTCTGAGGGCGGAGGTCAATGTGATATTGAAAATACGCTTCGGCTTCACTCAGGTTATTATCCTGATTGATGTCTTCTACATTTGGTAGTGTGGTTGCAGATGTTGGGTAACCTTCTTCATTTTGAGACGAGGACATATCTGTAGTGGGGGAATTCCCGTCATGCCCATTGTATTTCTTGTACCGTTCCAAAACGTCATATCCAAGGGCGTCATAATCGTCATCGCGATAGTAATTGTAATTATCTCCCGATGGATCATTGACCATTTCATCTTCAATGGATGTAGGTAGACCCAGGCCTGAAACATAATTTACAAACGATGTATAAAACGTTTTTTCGTCTTGATCTTTCAACCCGTCAAGACCTATATCCTGATTCGGTCTCGCCGAAAGGTCATTGTCAAAAGCATTCACTATGGCCTGAATTGTTGGTACCCTTGCGAGATTTGTTTGTCTCACAACTGAAGAGTCAAAAGAACCATCGGTCGTGTTCCCGTTTTCGAACGATTTTGCTCCGTCCTTGATGATATCTTCAGAGATGTTGCCGATGTTAATATAGAAGTCTCCCCCATTGTGATTTTCTGAGTCAACATTAGAAGCATTGGGATGCCCAGAACCATCCGGTGTAAAAGGGTCCATCATCCAAAACTGAATGTATTGAACATTGGCCGCCTCAAAATCATTAGTGGTTAGAGATCTCATGATACCCCCCCACCTGCTTAAGGGGTCATTCAAGCGTCCATTAGTGGGGTCAATTCCTGCTGCATATGAGCCGTCGTCGTAGTTATAAATTCCCCTTTCATTCGGATAATACGAAAGGTCGAACATCCCAATAAAGGTAGGTTGTCCGGTTCCGAGATCTTTATTCGGAAACAGCTCTGCAACCATGACGCGTCTTTGTCTGTGATCGTCCTGTATCAATGGGTTTTCCGCTATGTTATCGGGGGTAAGTGCATTATTGTTGTGAAACAACGGGTC
The DNA here is from genome assembly GCA_014239715.1 of Flavobacteriales bacterium. Next base: position 5,155 of record JAAZYJ010000060.1, on the reverse strand, counting down.
AATTACATACCATGCCAGCTTGGCCCGGTTCATCCCTGCTCGAAGATCATCGGTAAAAGAAGCTTCTGAAAATAATGACGGTTGCCCTTGCGGAATAGATGCCGGAACCCAGGTTGTAAAGGAACGAATGTCGATCGCACTTTGTGATCCTTCAAAATCATCAATATAAGAAGTTCCTTCATCTCCAATTGCCCTATTGAAGCCGGGCATCAGGTATGCAGCCTCTCCATTGATAGAAACCGTTGATTTCTCTTTCGTGTTGATCCCCGGAATCATGTCTATGAGTTTGGTCAGAAAGGGAACCTCTTTTCTGAAATCCCCATTTATTCCAAAAATTGTATTGGAGATCGGTTCGTCGCCTTGATTCACTTTTTGTGTGAGAGGTCTTTCGGTAAGATTCATCACCGTTGCTCCAAGATTAAAATCTTTATTGATCCGATAATCCATATGTGAACCCAACAATGTTTTCGATTGAATACTGAATAAAGAATTGCTTTCCAATGATATCTTAATGGGGGTTCCGGAGCTTAGAATTCCATCATTTAATATTTTAACTCTCCCCAAATTATAGTCAACTGTATAGTCTTGCCCCTCTTTCAGAGGCGCGCCTCCAGCCGTTACCTGAACCGAACCTCTGGGTATATTAAAAGCATTAAGAGAGATTTCGGAGCTCGATGAAGACTCATAGGTTCCCTTCAGTTTAAACCTATTGAGCTCAGGAATTTGCCTCGCTGCAGTTTGTGTCGAATCGTATAATGCCTGGTATACGATCTGACTACGCGTATTTGTATCAATTCCATAATTGGTAAGCTCCTTGTTGAGCTGGGATCCAAACGGTTCAACCGTAGTAAAATAAATCCTGCCGTTTCTGGTATTAATTGTACCGCCATTCTCAATTTTACCATTCTGAACACTTAAGGGCATAAAATCAAACACCCCATCCGGATTATCCAGCTGTTGTGCATTGTACCTGTCAAGCCCCACCATGCGAACCAATGGAATCCCATCAATTCCCGGTTTTGGAATGAAATTAAGATCCACTGATGTGGTTGGGTTATTGTACCAAACGTCCAGTCTGAAGTTCTTTTGGCTTACCTGATACGCGCCTATCGAGTAGACATTCTTCATCATCAGGTCCCACAAATTTTTTCGTGGGTTCGTCACGGTTGATTTTAAAAGCTTGAGGTAAAGAGCATCTGTTCCCGTAATGCCATCCGTAGAAAATTCACCTACCTGATAGGTGTTCCCCTGATATGTGTATTGGTACGAAACCGCTAGAACCTCATCATTGTTCAAGGCCTGATTCAATGAAATAAACCCGAGCTGGGCATTATAATTGTACTCTGTCGGCAACAGCATTCTAGCGTTTTCCAGCTTTTCGTAATGCACAGCCTGTTGCATTGGGTATAATCCTGATCCTAATGCAGCTGACGCACTTACAAACCCCCTGACATTCGGATCTCCGGTTACATAATCGTATAGTCCGTTGGAATTGTTTCTAGGCAGATCGTCAGATACAGAAGAACCATAATCTGATCCGAGCTCGATCCTTGAATTCTCTCCGAGATCTGTAAATGCGATGATGTTTCTCGTGTCAGTGAAATCATTAGTTCTGTTTGTAACCCACACTTCAATTCTTGTAATCTGTACTCCTGAGTTAACAAGTGGTAGGGATTTCAGTGCCTTGTCAAAATTGTTTCTGTGATAATAATTCAAAAAGTAGTGCTTGTTGACCTCGTATTTATCGGCACTTAGCTCAAACTCACTAATCTGTGCTCCACCGGCTACACTTATCTCTTTTCGTTCTCCTTTTTGTTGTGAAAATATGGATGTGATCGTTGCTCTGCCAAATTGTAATTCTGTTTTGACACCAAACAATGAGCTTCCTCCCTGGATCAACGAACCGCTAAGTGGCAGACTAACATTCCCGGCCTCTATCTTCTTAATGATCTCATCTTCGAACCCTGTATATTCCAGCTTCATCTGATTTTCAAAATCAAAAGTCGCTTCAGTATTGTAGCTGGTCTGTAGTTTAAGTTTTTCACCAATTTGACCCGTGACATTCAGCTGGATCTTTTCATCGAAATCAAACGTTGTGATCCTTCTTTGTTTTTCAGGAAGCTGTGGATTCTCCGTTTTTGAAATATTAACCCCAAACCTCAATTCGGCAGACCCCTGCGGTTGAATGTTTATTTTATTACTTCCAAAGATATCCTGAAACTTTTTGCCCCCTACATTAAGATCCGGAATCAGTGAAGATTCTTCTGAGCTTTCTCCGGCCACTTGTTCTTTCCAATAATCGCTTAACGATTTTCTCAGGTCATATTCAAAATATTCGTCCTGGGTCATATAGCTGGGATTCCTGTAATCAAAGTCGGATCCCACAGTTGAATTGAAGAGGTAATTCCCAGTTTCCGGATCAAAAATGATTTCATTATTTATGTTATCCGGGTCAAAAAAATCGATCAGATTGTTCGGATCTTGCGATGGGTCCAAAGCCTCATCGATGGGATAGATCAGGTCGATCTCGGGTGAATCTATTGCCGCCTCCCTGAAAGTAATTGGCAATTCCTCATTTTCATGATAAGTGCTGAATGCTTTTGCATATCTATCCTTTTCTCCAAGGTCATGAAGGCCGGATGCAGCACTAACTGTCCATATCGCCATAAAAGCAATGACGCATGAGGTTAGTCTCGTCAAATATTTTTGTACACTGCTCAAAAGGGTGTTAATCTACAGTCGTTTTAGTGCTTGCTTTATAAGCTCGTCCAGTCCTGGATCAGCATTCTCTTCCAAGACTTTGTCCAGAGCTTTTTCCCCAGATTTTTTATCGAACCCCAAAACGACTAAAGCAGATAACGCCTCAATCTTAATAGTATTGCCCGATTCCGGAGAAATATCTACCGAATCTCCGGCATTTACGACTTTATCTTTCAGATCGATAATTATTCTTTGAGCTGATTTTGCTCCAATTCCTTTGATGCTCTTCAGGAGATTGACGTTTTCACTTGTGATCGCAGCGGCTACCTCCGAAGGTGAAAGTGCTGATAAGATCATTCTTCCGGTGCTTGTACCAACGCCCGACACAGATATCAGCAACCGAAACATCTTTCTTTCATTTTCTTCATAAAATCCATACAATGAATGGGCGTCCTCACGAATAGTCAGATGTGTTTTAAGCAACACGTGTTCGGACTTTCCAAGTTTGGAGAACGTACTCAAAGTAATGTGGCAATAATAACCTACCCCATTGCACTCAATAATCGCGTGTGCAGGCGAAAATTCTACCAGTCTTCCTTTTAAATGATCGATCATTTACTTTCTTGTTTGAACATCGGCAGCAGCTATTGCAACCATATTTACTATTTCTCTTACAGAGCTACCCATTTGTAATACATGCACCGGTTTTTTCATTCCCAGCAGTATTGGTCCGATGACTTCTGCCCCTCCTAATTCCTGCATTAATTTGTACCCGATATTTCCGGAAGACAAATTCGGAAATATCAGTGTATTTGTTTTCTTTTTTGCAAGTTCCGAGAAAGGGAACCTCTCGCGCATTAACGTTCTGTTCAATGCGAAATTGGCCTGTACTTCTCCGTCTACAATGATCTCAGGATGTCGCTCGTGCAACAATCTTACAGCCTCTCTCATTTTCACGGCATCATCTCCTTCCGATGAGCCAAAATTAGAATAGGATAAGAATGCTATCCGCGGTTTCACTTGAAACCGATTCACGATCTTATCCACAAGAAGTGTAATGTCTACTAATTCCTGTGGGCTTGGGCTGTAATTAATCGTCGTATCTGCAAAGAAGAACGGCCCTTGCTTTGTGACCACGATGTACATACCCGCTATTTTATTGACCCCCTCGTCGACACCTATCACTTGCAGAGCGGGTCTTATGGTATCTCCGTAATTTCTTGTGAGTCCGGAGATCATAGCGTCAGCGTCCCCGAGTTCAACCATAGCTGCTCCAAAGTAGTTTCTCTCTCGCATTAATTTCAGCGCGTCCGAATAGGTAATGCCTCTTCTTTTCCTTTTTTCAAATAAGACCTCTGCATATCTTTCCCTGTTCTTAAGCTGGTCTTTAGAGCGTGGGTCAATGATCTCGCACTGCAGGTCCAATCCGTTTTTTTCGATCATGGACTGTATCTTTTCTGCATGGCCCAAAAGGATCGGTTTTGTAATCCCCTCTTCACTTACGATCTGAGCAGCCTTTAAAACCTTATAATTATCTGCTTCAGCAAACACAACTTGTTGCTGTTTTAGTTTCGCTCTTTGAGTGATCTTCTTCATGAGCTTATCGTCAAGGCCCATTCTCTCCACCAGCTCATTCTCATATTCCTTCCAGTTTTCGATCGGTTTCTGAGCAATTCCGGATTCCATTGCTGCCTTTGCCACTGCAGGAGCAACTTCAGTGATCAGTCGAGGATCCAGTGGCTTCGGAATGATCTGGTCTTTTCCAAAAGCTATGTTCCTCTCTCCATAAGCTTCATTCACTTCCTCAGGAACTGTTTCTTTCGCTAGGTTTGCAATTGCCTTCACCGCAGCTAATTTCATTTCTTCATTGATCTCAGTTGCACGAACATCCAACGCTCCTCTGAAAATGAAAGGAAACCCCAGAACATTGTTCACCTGATTCGGGTGATCAGAACGTCCGGTTGCCATGATAACATCATCTCTCGCATCCATAGCTTCACCATAAGAGATCTCTGGATCAGGGTTGGCTAATGCAAACACTATTGGTTCACGAGCCATTGACCGGATCATCTCTTTGGTTACAATGTTTCCGGTACTCAGGCCAAGAAAAACATCAGCATCCTTCAAAGCTTCCTCTAGGGTACTTATCTCCGTTTTTGCAGCAAAATTTTTCTTTTGTGCCGACAAGTCTTTTCTGTCGACCGTGATCACACCCTTACTATCAAGCATCAGAATGTTTGATTTTTTTGCTCCAAGGGCCAAATATAATTGCACACAGGATATGGCTGCAGCTCCTGCACCATTAACTACTATTTTTACTTTGTTGATCTTTTTATTCGCGATTTCCAACGCATTGATGAAAGCAGCAGATGATATGATCGCCGTACCGTGCTGATCATCATGCATAATAGGAATATTGAGCTCTTTCTTCAGTATTTTCTCAATTTCAAAAGCT
>JAAZYJ010000409.1 GCA_014239715.1 Flavobacteriales bacterium | reverse complement strand
TCGAGAAACATAAAATGATGCTGGCCAGGTCTGATTTTGAATACGACTTGAAGGAATATGAAGATGCCTGGTTTGAGGCAATTGAAGTTCTAAAGGAAATACCTGCTGTAGATAGCGAACATTACATTAATGACGCACAAAAAAATGGAAAAAGGGTGTTGGCAGAAGGAGCACAAGGAACCCTGCTTGATATAGATTTTGGCACGTATCCATATGTAACATCTTCTAATACAATTACTGCAGGAACCTGCACAGGATTGGGTATAGCTCCCAATCAGATCAATGACGTGATCGGTATTTTTAAAGCCTATTGCACTCGTGTTGGATCCGGGCCGTTCCCCACCGAGCTGAACGACCAAACTGGTGAAGACATGCGTCAAGAAGGACATGAATTTGGTGCAACAACGGGAAGACCAAGAAGGTGTGGATGGATCGATCTTCCTGCGCTGAAATATGCAATTATGGTCAACGGCGTTACTAAACTTGCCATGATGAAAGCGGATGTGTTAAGCATCTTCGAAACCATAAAAGTGTGCACGCATTATGAGTATAATGGTGAGCTAATTGACTATCTACCTTACGACCTGGAAGATCCAAGCCTGAAACCAATCTACAAGGAAATTCCCGGTTGGAAAGATATTGATCTGACCGGAATGAGCTCAATGTCCGAAGTTCCTGAAGACCTGAATAATTACATTGAGTATTTGGAAAAAGAACTTGAAACTCCAATTACCATCGTTTCTGTAGGTCCCAATAGAAACCAAACGATTATGAGGGATCAAATTTTGGTATAAGCAATATTCTTTTGAACTCTTCGTATTATTGTGCTGTGGCACAGTTCAACAACCGGTTTAATAAGATCTTACTCACGATGGTAGTCGTGGCTGTAAGCAATTGGACTGTCGGCCAAACTAACAGCTCACAGGCTGTAAACAATCGTATACAGATCGTCAATGCTGATCAGTTGATCAAAACAAGGAACAGTACTGCCCAAAAATTCATTGGAAGCGTCGAACTGAAACATCAGGAGGTGAAGCTTTACTGTGATAGTGCTTATCTGTATCTCGATTCCAATAGCCTGGATGCCTATGGTAAAGTTCGGATCTTACAAGGTGACTCGCTAGCTATGTATGGCGACACATTACATTATAATGGCAACAAAAAGCTGGCAACTATGATGGGTAATGTGTTTATGACCGATCGAAATTTAACGTTGGCTACCTCTTCCATGACCTATGACCTGAAGGATTCAGTTGGTCATTATTCCAATGGAGCAATAATTACAAGTAGTGATAACCCCAATGTGCTTACCAGCAAGATCGGTTTGTATTTTGTGGCTAGTCAGGTTATCGAGTTTCAAGACTCCGTTGAATTGAAAAACCCTGAATATGACATGACCAGCGACACGTTAACGTATCATGCCGATTCAGGAACCGCTATTTTTTCCGGACCAACATTCATTGAGTCAGACTCAAATTTGATCTACACAGAAAATGGATGGTATGATACCAAGAACAATCTGGCTTCTTTTCAGGAGAACTCATATCTTCTTTCTGATGGGCAAAAATTACAGGGAGACAGCTTGTTCTATGACCGAAACCTTGGAATCGGCGAGGTCTTTCAGAACATGCAGATCACTGATACTGCCAATACATTCATAATTCAAGGCAATTATGGATGGCACAACGAAAAACTAAATGAATCACTGATTACAGACAGTCTGCTGCTGATCCAGATATTCGATGATGACTCACTTTTCCTTCATGCAGATACTGCACTCATCAATATTGACTCTACAAGCAGCAGAATTATCCATGCTTTTCATGATGTGAAATTCTTTAAAAAAGACATTCAGGGTGTAGCTGATTCGATGCTAATTACTCAAGGTGATGCCACTATCAACATGTACAAGGAGCCCGTATTGTGGTCTGAAGAAAATCAGCTTTTCGCAGACTTTATCAGTATAAAAAGTGATTCCAATTCAATTAAGTCAATGGTGCTGGACAACAATGCTTTCCTCATTTCAATTGCAGACACCTTCGGATACAATCAAATAAAAGGGCGCTTAATGAACGCTTACTTCTCTGATAAGAAGCTGAAGAGACTTGAAGTGGTCGGAAACGCACAAAGCGTCTACTACGTTGGGGAAGAAGGGAAAACACCAGTAGGAATGAATCATGCTGTTTGCAGCAACATGACATTATTGATCCATGATAATAAAGTGGACCAGATCACCTTCAGAGAACAACCTGAAGCTGTGCTATACCCGATGGATGAAATCAATCCAAAGCTCCGAATATTGACCGATTTCAGGTGGGAAGAAGAACTTCGACCAAAGAAAGTAAAAGACATCTTCCGCTAATGAACAGTGATACTCAGTTAAAGTACGCCTACTGGATTGTCCTAGCAGCAGCTTCGATCACTTACTTGTCGGGCATCAACCTGCCAATAGTCGGAGTAGATGCTTCTCAGTACGCTTCGATCAGCATGGAAATGTCAAGCAACGGCAGCTACCTGGAAGTACTTCATCGAGGACGGGATTACCTTGACAAACCTCCCTTGTTGTTTTGGCTTTCGTCTCTGTCCTTTAACATATTTGGTTTTGAAAACTGGGCATACCGACTACCATCTTTACTTTTTATTTATCTCGGCATCTACTCTACCATGCGATTGGGCAGACTTTTGTATCATAAATCGGTGGGGTATATTGCGGCAATAATATTTGCGACAACTGAAGCAATATTTGTGATATCCCACGATGTAAGAACGGATACCATTCTTGTAAGTTCAGTCATATTTTCTGTCTGGACCATTATCGAATTTCTTGAAAAAGAAAAAAGGAAGTACCTGATACTAGGGTTCATGGGTATTGGTTGTGCCATGTTGAGTAAAGGTCCGGTAGGACTGATGGTACCCGTATTAGCCTTATCGACACATTTTGTGATCAAAAAACAATGGAAGAACTTCTTACGCTGGGAATGGATCCTCGGAGTCTTTATTGTCGCCGTTATTATCAGTCCGATGGCGTATGGTCTTTACACACAATTTGACGCACAAACTGGAAAAACAACTGCTTTGTCAAGTGGCAAATTGGTGGAGGGGATTAGTGGTCTTAAATTCTATTTCTGGGACCAAAGTTTTGGTCGGATCACAGGGGAGAGTGAATGGAATAACAATGCACCATGGCACTTCTTTTTGGGTACATTCAGCTGGTCGTTTTTGCCCTGGACCTTGATTGCATTGCTCGGGATTTGGTACAAGCTTAAGAGCTCATTTAAGGCAATTGAAGTCAGTGAGTTT
>JAAZYJ010000062.1 GCA_014239715.1 Flavobacteriales bacterium | reverse complement strand
TGATAAGCACGGACGTAATGTAGTCATTCTGGTGGATATGAGTTTTGTTCAAACTAGACCAACCCTTGATGTCTATGCAGCTGTTGACTAGAAGGACAGTAATTCAATGCTACCCGCTAATTCAGCGTCTTCTTCTAACCTCTTTTTCCTTATTCAATCCAATATTGATGAATCGTGAAAGCGTTATCTGATGTCTGTAGATATCGGGCACCGAGCCATTGATTACCCGAAAATTGTAGCCATAAGAAAGCTGGTAGATCGCCGGGCGTTCCATTTCTCCAAATTGCCATAAATAGCCGGAATCAAATAAATTCAATGGCATGAACAAGGATAATTTAGGCTGAACGTAGAGATTGAGCTGTTCGGCCGGAAAATACGATTGAAGATTGACGCCGAACAACCATCCGGCCAACCCGGCTAATTGTCCGTGCCCGAATTCAAAATCGAGTCCATGCAAACCGTTATGCAAAATGCCGTATTTGTACCCTGCATCGATCTTAACAAATTTGGTTTCCATGTGGCAGATCAGGTAGCTGATCCCAATGTCAGCAAAAGGCTTGTCCGATATTTGCCCTATTCCAAGATCAATTCCGATAAATTGTTGGTCTGGCTTGACGTGAAACAACAGGTCTCGCATGTTGGGGCCTGAAAAATCAGTAACTGAATTCGTGCTGTATTGTGAATGATAAAATGAACTGACACCGGCGCGTACAAAGTTATCGTCGAGAATGTTCTTTCGATGCCCGAGGCCGGGTACTCCAAAGTCGACCAAGAGGTTCACGGCTATATCGAGCGCTTGTTTAGAGCCATACTCGCAATTCTCACCGGTAAAGTAAGAGTTCAAAGGACTAAAAAGTTTTAACCTCAAATTAAATCCGTTGTGACCTGTGTGGCCCGACATTCCTGATGCATAGGAATGACTCATAGCTGCTAATTTCAATCCGAAAGAAGGTCGTATCAGTGGTTTTGGCTTTTGTCTGTTAAGAGTGCGGATCAGTGTGCGCTCATAGTCTGTTTTTCCTTTACGCGTTTCGATATAAATCCTTGCGAATTCCGGTCCATTGATCCTTGCAAGGTTCATGAAGCGAATGACATTCTTGGATCTTCGGCTCATATAGAAAGCAAAGCGCGCAGTATTTGCTTTCCTCCACTCCTTTTTGTTCCACTCTGATTTGCTGTTCTTATCTCGCCTTGAATTTTCCTGAGCATTGGTGCATAGCGCCGAGCATCCCAGAAAGATGAGCAATAAAACGGGTATGGAATGAAAAGCAGTACATTTCCCGAACCAGTTAAAATGCAGATTCAAAACGGTCGGTGAATTAATGAAACCCATCTAATCATCTTTGGACTTTTTTGGGATTCGCCAGCTGAATCCTACAGACCAAAATTTCATGGAGCTGTTAATTCCGGATCCAAAGTAGAGATCTGCTTGCAGATCGTCGGTAATGAGATAGCTGAGGCCTGCATCGGCATTAATGCTGTAAACATTTTGAATATACTCACCGTATACTTCCGCAAAGACAGATAATTTATCTCCCATACTTCTGCTGACCAATAGGGATAAAGGAATTTGGACCGGAGTGATCTCACCATGCGAGAACCCTACGGTGTATCCAAGCGAATATTTATCTGACAATTTAGAGGAACCAACAAGCTTATAAAGTGCACTGAACTGATTTCCGGATACCCCTGCCGAACCAATAGGAATTGTGGTATGCAATAAAAAAGCAAGCTCTGTTTTAGAGCTCTCTTTCTTGAAAAGTTGAATTTTAGTTCCGATCTGAAGATCGCTAAACCCCATTTCATCATTGAAAGAATAATTGTTTTTCTCAAAATTTTCCATGATCCTGAGCTCAATTCTGTCACTAAGTCCAAATCGGATCAGAGCGGTTGGAAGAAGGTAATATCTCAATTCCGGTATTATACCCGGTGCTTCCCCCAGAATTCCCGTTTCCATTTGAAAGCAATACTTCGGAACCGTTGAAGAATTATCCGTCTGACTGCTGGGGCGGTCGGTTGCAATGGTTTGTGCCGTTAGACATCCAAAAACTACCGTAGATAAGCATAGCAGGGCAAGTTTCTTCATTGGTTTGTAATTAGTAGTTGCTTAAACTTATGCAAAATAATGAAATACATTGGGTTGCGCTACGAAATGATATGTGTCGGAATACTCAATTTTCTATGGATAGCTGGTCTACAAGGTCAGAGGCTGTAAGTGCATTCATTCCATTAAGCTTAGCACTTTTATCACCGGCCAATCCGTGGTAATATACGGCGATCAATGCAGCTGTTAAAGGTTCGTATTGCTGGGCGAGCAAACCGGCAACGATTCCGGTGAGCACATCGCCACTTCCTCCTGTTGCCATACCCGGGTTTCCGGATGTGTTGAAATACAGCTTGCCGTCTGTTGATGAGATACAGGTGTGCGCGTCTTTGAGTACCACAATGCAACGATGTGTTCGGGAAAAATTCGCTTGCTTTTCAAACCGCTCAATTGAGTTTTTGCTTTTACCTGTAAGCCGATCAAATTCTTTGATGTGAGGCGTTAAAACAGAATTTTTAGGGATCAGCTCTATGAGCTTTTTGTTTTCAGATAATATGTTAAGTGCATCTGCATCCAGTACAATAGGTTTTTGGCATTCTCTCAATAAATTACCCAGCATTACCGCTGTTTCATGTTCTGTTCCGATTCCAGGCCCTATGCCAATTGATGAGTATTTGGTTGTATCCGGGGTTTCGGACAATGTTTCATTGTTGCTATCGGTCAGGCACATGGCTTCGGGTACCGTTCTTTGCATGATCTCATATCCGCATTTTGGCACATAGGTCGTAAGCAATCCGGTTCCACTTTTTAAACATGCTCGCGCGGCAAGTACCGCTGCCCCCATTTTTCCGTATTCTCCTGCTATCAGCAAGGTGTGGCCATAGGTTCCTTTGTGGGAATACCGTTTTCTGTCCTTGACTAGCCGTGAAATTTGGTGGTCCAGAATATAATGGTCGGAATCTTGTTCTTGAATAAAACCCTCGTCCAGACCAATATCTGCTACTTCCCAGCTTTTGATGTAAGGGCCATTTTCAGGATAGAAGAAACACATTTTTGGTCTTTGAAAACTAATTACCCGATCGGCTTTTACAATGTATGTTGAATTGGCTATGCTGTCGCAGTTCAATCCTGAAGGGACATCGATGGAATATATTTCTTTACCTGATTCATTGATCGCCAGAATGAGCTCTGCTACAAAACCTTCGGGTGGCCTTGTCAGACCTGAGCCGAAGATGCCGTCAATGATCAGATCAAAAGAAGACAGGTCGGGTATGCTATCTCCACTTTCAAGTCGATTTAAGTCGTCGAGTCGGTTTAGGTTTGCATTGCAATCTGGCGACAACGTTTCTTTGAACATTACAAGCAATGCCTGTACGTTCATACCTTTAGCACGAAGCAATCTTATTATTGCGAGTCCATCACCTCCGTTGTTTCCCACGCCACATACGATCAAGATTCTTTTCTTTTTGAGTTCGCTGTTCCGAATTGCGGAAATAAAGGCTTTAGAAGCTCTTTCCATAAGGGCAATAGAGCTGATCGGTTCCTGATCAATGGTGTATTGATCTGCTTTTCGGACCTGATCTGCGTTCAATATTTTCCTGAGCTCTTTCACCTGATTTTGATCTGATAGGATGTCAGTACTAAAGATAGTGTCTTTTGCCTTGGCAATATGCATAAGAAATTAAGCCCGCTACTAACTGTGCGGGCTTAGATAAAGTGTGGAGTCGGGGAGAATCGAACTCCCGTCCAAACAAAGAACAATTGAGCTTTCTACGTGCTTATTCCGTGATTGATTTTAGACAAGAGGCTGGCCACGGACAGCCCAACTCAAGCTTAGCTTCTGAAGTTTCGCTACGGCAGTGAAGCACTGCTTTTGCTAGTCCTGTTTTATGATACCCATTGCAATGAAGGCAAGACGATCTCCATTACCGGGCACTTGCTCCGAGCTACTATCTTCACACGGATAAGCACAATAGAACTGAGTTCCGATTATGCGGCAAGAGCATAGTTATTGTTGCCATTTAAAGGCGTGAGAATCGATATTAACGAGCCGTATTCACAGTGCTCGGCATGCTTACTGAATTATTTCAATTGCTGTCAAAACCAGTCGACCCCAAGTGAACTACAAAATTAGGCATTTTACCAAGAAAATTCATTGTATTCGGAACTTTGTATAGCTACAGCTAGGTATTGCTAAGATGTTTAGAGCCAGATTTACCTGCTAGACAGAAAATTCGTTGTGAAGTACAGTTAAGAAGCTTGCTCTCTGAACTTCGTATCAGTTTAGTTCTAAAAAAAGACTGATTCTATTATCTTTACGGCCTCAATAACCAGTGCACATCCGAACCATGAAAATAGGCGTGATCAAAGAAGGTAAGATACCACCTGATAGAAGGGTGCCGCTTTCGCCGAAGCAATGTAAACGAATCAATGAACAACCCGGAATAGAATTGGTTGTTCAGAAAAGTGATATTCGAAAGTTTTCGGATGCACAATATCTATCTGAAGGAATTGAATTGGTTGATTCTGTGGCCGATTGCGATGTGTTGATCGGAGTAAAAGAAGTGCCTGAGGAACAGCTCATCCCAAACAAAAAGTACTTGTTCTTTTCACATACTTTTAAGGAGCAACCGTACAACAGGGGGCTGCTGAAGACCATACTTGATAAGAACATTCAGCTGATCGATTGGGAGGCAATTACAAACTCACGGGGGCAACGGCTGATCGCTTTTGGTAGATATGCCGGCATAGTAGGGACATATAATGCATTTCTGGGGTATGGAATTAAATTTTCCAGATATGCCCTGAAAAGAGCCTTTGAATGCGAAGACAAAAAAGAGATGGGGGGTCAGTT
>JAAZYJ010000087.1 GCA_014239715.1 Flavobacteriales bacterium | reverse complement strand
CAACCACACAGCAAAAAAGAACGTTCTATTCTGCCTTGTACCACACCATGCTCGCACCTATTGTATACGAGGATGTGGATGGATCATACCGAGGATTAGATCAAAATATTCACCAATCAGCAGACTTCACTAACTATACGATTTTTTCCCTTTGGGATACCTACAGAGCACTGCATCCACTTTTCAATATTCTGCAACCGGAAAGGAACAATGACATGATCAAATCGATGCTGGCCCACCACGACCAAAGTGTGCACAAAATGTTGCCCGTATGGAGTCATTACGCAAATGAAAATTGGTGTATGATCGGCTACCATTCAGTATCCGCAATAGCAGATGCCGTTGCAAAAAACACGACTGATGTGAAGCTGGACAGAGTATTGCAAGCTTGCGAAAACACTTCCACACTCCCCTATTTTGATGGCTTGAAAAGTTATATGAACCTTGGGTACGTACCTGAAGATCTAAGTTCGTCATCCGTATCAAAAACTCTGGAGTTTGCCTACGATGATTGGTGTATTGCTCAAATCGCGAAAGCAGCAGGCAATGAAGAGGTTTTTCTGAAATATGAAAACCGGTCCAGAAACTACATGAATGTGTATGACTCGAACTCAGGCTACATGAGACCAAAATTAGCCAATGGCAAGTGGCGCAGCAATTTTGACCCGATCGACACCCACGGTCAGGGATTTATTGAAGGAAATGCGTGGAATTATGGTTTATACGTGCCTCAGGATGTTCCTGTGATGATTGAAATAATGGGCGGAAAAAAGAAATTCGTTCAGCATCTTGACACCATTTTAAACACCGAGATCGAAGACAAGTATATCTCAAAAAATGAAGACATCACTCGAGACGGCATCATTGGAAATTATGTGCATGGCAATGAACCTGGACATCACATACCTTATTTATACAATTGGACCGGCTCTCCCTGGAAAACGCAGGAAAGGGTAAGAATGATCATGACTACCATGTACTCCGATCAGGAAGACGGACTATGTGGAAATGATGACGCAGGTCAGATGAGTGCCTGGTATATTTTCAGCGCATTAGGGTTTTATCCTGTGCTGCCGGGTTCTGATCAATACGCAATCGGAAGTCCTTTGATAGAGAAGGCCGTTATCAAGCTGCAAAACGGGAAAAAGCTGACAATTAATGTAGTTGATCAGCACGAAAAGAATATTTATGTAGAAAAGGTCGAAGTAAATGGCAAACAAGTGTCAGGTCATACGATCAGTCATTCCGACCTGGCTGCAGGTGGAACCATTTCTTTTTATATGTCGTCAAAACCGAGCAAATAATTGTGTTTGGGTAATTTTCTGTGCAAATGCTCGACTAGCAATAAATATGTAACTTGCTGATAACACGAATCATTAATTATCTGCTATATGAAGGTTAAAAATGCAATTCTGATTTATATTATTTCCTTACCGAGCTTAATCTATGGTCAATCGGCCAAAGAGGCCATTACAAAACTGGCAGGGAATTATTCCGGTGAATGGACCAGCTACATGATGTCGAAAGATGGTGAGATCGTAAAAGCGATCTCTTGGATAGACACCTTGAAATGTGGCGAACCGATCATTAATGACACATCAGCTTATGTTGACGTCTTTAGCTCTATGGTATTTGACAATCCACAGGTGCCTCCATATAAAATGGCATTTCAGGAGGGGTATAAATTGAAGAAAGGAAAAGTTGGGGCGCACTACTTTACCATTATGGGCATGGAGCAGTTGGAGCAGCAAGTAGACGAAAACACCTATGTCATCTCCAAAGCGTTATCTCCTTTCGAGTTGAAACAAATGGGATTCGAATCCGCACTAGAGGCAACAACAACTACCACAAAGGTGACCATGGAAATTGATGGTGTTGAATACCATAAAATAACCGGAATTTCTACGGTCAAGTGGAAAGAGGGTTCTGAAATTAAGCTCAAGCAGTTTGTCAGCCTAGAAGGCTTTCATAAAAAATTGAACGAATAGCATATTCGTCAACGTCGGTTTGCATGGAACAGCTAAAATGGAAGATCCAGATTATTCAGAAATAAATAAAACATCATGGAACAATCGGGTACAGGCACATTTGGATTCGAACTTCTATGACAATGCTTCTTTTATAAAAGGCAGGTGTTCGTTGAATGAGATAGAGCTTGAGCTGCTTGGAGATATAAAAGGTAAAACTATTCTTCATCTGCAATGTCATTTTGGTCAGGATACGATCTCATTGGATCGGCTTGGAGCTGATTGCCTGGGAATAGATTTTTCAAATGAGGCTATTGATGCGGCCAAGGAAATTGCCGATGCAACAAATTCTAAAGCCAAATTCCTATGTTGTGATGTATATACACTGCCCGAGCTGGTGAACGAAAAGTTTGACATTGTATTCACGAGCTATGGCGTCTTAGGCTGGTTGCCCGACATGAAACAATGGGCAAATGTCGTTTCAAACTTCCTAAAACCGGAAGGCCAATTAATTCTGGTTGAATTTCATCCATTTTTATGGATGTTTGACGACAATTTCCAAACGATCAAATACGGCTACTTCAATACAGGCCCGATTGTAGAAACAGAGACAGGCACCTACGCCGATAAGAATGCTCCGATCACTGAAGAATATGTAATGTGGAATCACAGCATCGGTGAAGTGATGACAAGTTTGTTATCACACGAATTATCAATTGACTCTTTTGAGGAATTTGATTACTCCCCTTACAATTGCTTTAATGAAACAGTGCGTATTGAACAAGATAAATATAGAATAAAGCACCTGGACGATAAAATTCCAATGGTCTATTCGCTGGTAGCTAACAAGAGCAGATAAGCACTATATTTAGTTTAACAGACAGGAAGTAAAACCAATTTACACATGAGAATACGTGAAATGTATAGCCCAATAAGGAGAAACATCTTAATTGTCACCCTTATCACCAGCACACTGCTTTTTCAGAATTGCAGTGAAACAATTCAAAATGAAGAACCTAACCACGTCAATGAAGAGATTACGGACAATTCAGATAATTACCTGAATTATGAAGAGAAAGATGATATACTCTCCGGTGGAGTAAAGATGATTCCCATTTCGACTGAAAAAGGTGAATTCAACGTCTGGACAAAGCGGATCGGAAACAATCCAACAATAAAAGTACTCCTGCTGCACGGCGGACCGGGAGCAACTCACGAGTATTTCGAGTGTTTCGATTCTTATTTCCCAAATGCGGGTATCGAATACTATTATTACGATCAGCTGGAATCTGCGTTTAGCGACCAACCGTCAGACAGTGCACTATGGAATATAGATCGATTCGTTGAAGAAGTTGAACAAGTGAGGGTTGCACTGGGATTAAACAAGGACAACTTCTACCTGCTCGGACACTCCTGGGGTGGAATATTGGGGATAGAATACGCATTAAAATACCAGGATAACTTAAAAGGACTTATCATTTCTAATATGGTGGCTTCCATTCCGGAGTACATCACTTATGCGAACGAGGTTCTCGGGCCTCAACTCGACCCTGCTGTGCTAGCTGAGATAAGAGGACTGGAAGCAAAAGAAGATTATGCCAATCCGCGATATGATGAACTCGTCGTCACCAACTATTACCCGAAGCATGTGTTACGAATGCCT
>JAAZYJ010000063.1 GCA_014239715.1 Flavobacteriales bacterium | reverse complement strand
TGATTTTGAACATAAAATCCTAAAGGAAATCTGTGACACCTTTGTGGGTCCAACGGAACATTTGGATGATGATACGGACTATTGGGACTTTAGATCGTCTAGTATTGATCTGGCCTCAAAGATCGAAGAAACTGCCTCGAAATTGCCTCAACAGGAAATTGCTGACCTAAAAAAAGTGCTCAAATTAATTTCTTCCGGTTATGTAGGACTGATATATGGGGGGCCACTAAAATCATTTGAAAAGTTAACAGATGAACAGAAAGAAAAGTTGTTCGTTAGGTGGTCTAAAAGTCAGATAAGTGTTCTCAGAAAAGCCTTCAACGTATTTCGAAAGCTATCCACTTTCATGACCTATTCAGCGAGTTCTGATGAAATACCTGTCGTACATGAGAAAATTGGGTATGAAGGTCCCGTATCGAGCGTTGCTAGTGAACCTACGGAAATCAGAACGAATGTTGCCGAGAATGACCTGGAGATCAGCTGTGAAATTCTAATCATTGGCTCTGGTGCTGGTGGAGGCCTGGCTGCCGGAATGCTAGCTGAAGCAGGGAAGGATATTGTCTTGATGGAAAAAGGCAATTACCTCAATGAAAAGGAGTTCAGTGAAAAGGAGTGGGATATGATAAGCCAATTGTATGATCGAGGCGGTGCATTAACCACTGCGGATGGCGGGGTTACTGTATTTGCAGGAAGCTGCCTTGGAGGCGGAACAACAGTCAATTGGAATGCCTCATTCCCGACACCGGATCATATCATTCAAGAGTGGTGTGAAGAGCATGACTTGGAGCATGTTGGTTCTGAAAAATATCAGGAAGGTGTAGCTGAAGTGATGCGGATCTTAAATGTGAATGCTGAAAATTCGACTCACAACCCCCAAAATCAGAAATTGTGGGATGGCGCATTGAAAAGGGGCTTGAATCCAAAAGTTATTCAAAGAAATGTGCTTGGGTGTAATGAAAAAGGAGTGAAAAGCTGCGGTTATTGTGGTTTTGGTTGCATAGGAGGGTGTAAGCAGGGAACGATGAGAACTACCATTCAAAATGCATCCGATCGAGGTGCCAGAATCTACTGCAACACTGAAGTTCGAACGATAACCATGTCTTCAGGAAGGGCATCCGGCGCAGTAGCAACTCAGAAGACGAATGGTAAAAATGTTACGGTTACGGTTACGGCTGACAAGGTCATTGTAGCTTGTGGAGCAATTCACACTCCAGCTTTATTAATCAGGAGTGGTTTAAAACACAAAGAGCTTGGAAGAAATTTATTTTTCCACCCTACAGTTGGTATTGCAGCTAGATACAGTGACAAAATTGAACCTTGGTTCGGTCCTATGATGTCAACCGTTGTAAAGGACAATGCTAGGATTGATGGGAATTACGGTTATTGGGTGGAAACTGCTCCTGTTCACCCTGGAGTAATAGGGATGACATTGCCATGGATATCAAAGCAACAACACAAAGATGATTTTACTATGGCACCTAATTGTGCAGCGTTTATCGTGCTTACCAGAGATCGGTACGGCGGCAAGGTGACAGTAGATAGGAATATGCACGCAACAGTGAACTATAAGATGCACTCTTATGACCTAAATCATTCGTTAATGGGCATGAAGGAGGCGGCTGAAATACATATAGCAGCAGGAGCTGAGGAAGTCGTTTTCCCCCATAGGTCAAGAAAAGTCGTTACCGCTAATATGTCAGCTCATGAGCGAAATGAAGTATACAAGAAAATGACCTCATGGAAATGGCGAACAAATGACTATGCTCTTTACTCAGCGCATCAAATGTCATCATGCCGAATGGGAGGCAACAGAAAGACCCACCCGGTTCGGCCGGACGGTTCTTTTGTCGGGTGCTCAAATTTGTATATTGCTGATGGCAGCGCGTTACCCAGCTGTCCGGGGATCAATCCTATGATCTCGATAATGGCACTCAGCCATTTCACTGTTAATACTATTTTACATGGATAAAAGTTCAATTGAAATAAAGGTCCGCGGTTATCACCTGGATGTGTATCAGCATGTTAATAATGCCAGATTCCTGGAAATGCTGGAAGAGGCCAGATGGTCCCACTATGAGGCATACCCTCCTAATTTATTCATTGAGAAAGGATGGGGTTTTGTTGTGGTTAATATTAATATTGATTATAAGAATCCGGCAGTGTTAGGTGATGTTCTCTGTATTCAAACAGAATTGTCAAGAATTGGCGGTAGCAGCCTCACATTACGTCAGGAAGTTAGCATTAAGAAAACCGGGGTGCTGGCTGCAGGTGCCGATGTTACCTTTGTTATTATTGACTTAAAAACAAAAAAAGTTCTACCGGTCGAAGGAGAGCTGTTGGAAGTATTAACTCGCAAATTATAATTGAGTTAGATGGGCCGGAAAACTACCGATAAGATTCGTTACAACAATGCCAGGATCAAAGAGGATCTGGCCATTAAGGCAATGGTATATTTTCAGAAGAATGGCATTGCGAAGGTCAGAATGTCAAAAATGGCTTCTGATCTTTCCATGAGCAAGACTACGATCTACAACCACTTTGCATCCAAAGACGAACTACTGGAAGCGGCTTTGAATTACAAGCTGGGAATCATTTCTGAATATAAAACTGTCCTTGAGAACATAACGTTGCCATATACTGAACGGTACAGGAAAGCCGTACTGTTTTACTGTGTGCAGCTGTTTGATATTTCTACCAATTTAATGAATGAAATAAAAGAAGGGTATCCAAAGCTTTGGAAGGTTGTCGTCAATTTCAATCGACAAACATATCTTAATTTGAAGGATTATTATGAGGTTGGAATTGAAATTGGCGTATTTAAAGCGGACACTAATCCGGTATTAATGAGCCTTGATGATCAGCAATTTTTTCAAATGTTGGGCATGAATGATATTATGCGAGAAAACAACATAGAAGTTCTTGCGGCATTCAATCATCACTATAAAATGAAATTTACAGGGATTATAGATCCTGCCTACGAGTTTACCAAATTTGGCAAATCAATCTAGCATAGTCATACCCATGACACCAACGGTTAGTGCCAAAAATGCAGACATTATGATAATTCGGACGAAAAAATTTGCTTTTGAATTTTCTATTCTCTTGGCATCGTTACTCATAGTAGTAGTGGTTAGTGGATAAAGTAGGTCTCTGTAAATGTAACAAATGAAAATGTTCATTTGTTACAGTATCAGGAAAATATACATCGCTCAGATCCTGATACCAACCATACAGACGTCATCAATTTGCTCAAGGTTGCCCATCCATTCGATTAATTTTTGACTTAGAACTTCCTCTTGTCGTGGCATTTCAAATTCGTGTATTTCTTCGAGAATGCTTTTTAACTGCTTGGGCTTGAATTTCTTACCTTTCTCTCCTCCGAATTGATCCGGATAGCCGTCTGTAGTAAGGTATATAGCATCTCCGGGTTCTAATTGTATATGATGAAGTTCGTATTCCTGCTCATTCGGAGTCAATCCTGCAATCGCAGCTTTTGTCGGCTTTATTTCATTTAAACTTCCGTTTCTCACGATCCATAGTGGTCTGTTGGCACCGGAATAGGTTAGTTTTAAGCCATCAATTTTGACGATTGCTGCATCCATCCCGTCTCTGGTTGAATGTTCATCATCCACTTGTTTCAACGACTGCTTAATGCCTATATTCAGTTCTCTGAGAATATCAGAAGGAGAGTCAAATCCTTCTTCCAGAACTTTCCGGTTCAGCTTGTCCGACCCGATCATACTCATAAATCCACCGGGTACGCCATGTCCGGTGCAATCAGCACAAACAAATATTTGTTGTTCTTCGACTTCAGCAAACCAATAGAAATCACCACTGACGATATCCTTAGGTCGATAGAGTACGAAATAATCTTTCAATGCCTCGTTGATGTCTTCTTGTCGGGGAAGTATGGCTTCTTGAATACGTTTAGCGTAATTGATACTGTCGGTGATCTCTTCCTTCTGTTCTTTTATTTGATTATAGCTTTTTTCGAGCTCAGAGGTCCTCGTTGCTACAACGCCTTCCAGCCAGATGTTCTGCTTCCTTAGTCTTCTTCTGCCCATGTATACGGCAAACACGATCAGTATTAAAAATAAGATGAGGTAAATGGTAAAGGCCCACCATTTGAAATACCAGGGAGCGCTGATGGTAAATGAAAAACTAACTTTTTGAGTTTCTGTCCCGAACTGGTCCTTCCCAACAACTTCGATAGTATGTTCTCCATAAGCTAAATTGTGCAGCTCAATTACCGGCGAACTATTCCAGTCGGACCATTCCAAGTCGTCATTCAGGTATTTGTAGCTCATGTTGTCCACGATCGAGCTGGACACGATCGCTAGAGAGAATTTAAGATCGTTCAGGTTGTAGGGAATATTTTGGATGCTGATCGGTCCTATACCTGAATAAACCATACTGTCTTTAAAATGCACTGATCTGATGAGTAATCTTGGAGTTTTTATCTTTCTCGAACGTTCAAATTCAAGCCGCACTAACCCTTCTGTTCCTCCAACCCAAAGTGCACTGTCTGCTTGAATGAAGTTGATCCTGCCAACATCAAGTCCTTGAAATGGATAGTCGTTTAAAAGTGAATCATTTTCCAGACAACCAATTTGATTGTTGATGCAATACCACAATCCATTTTCCTGCTGCGCAAAATCGTTAAACTCTGCAAATTCAGGGAATGGATGGTCGTAATAATCTGTGAACCTACCTTTGATTGATGCATTGGTTGAACTACCTTCATTAAATTCCAATAAGCCGTATGTTGAACCAAACTTTAGCTGATCATTAATCAGCACGGGCTTGATCCATTCTCCGACGTTTACACCATCCTCATCACCGAATTCTGTTACAACGTATTCAAATCCGTCAAATTCAAATTTCAATATACCGCTCTGTGTTGTTCCTATCCAGATGGCCCCTGATCCAGGATCTTTGGCAGTACCCATTGATCTGCCGAGCGATTTTTGATACGTCTGCATCGTGGTATAATTGTTAATTACGTCATATACTGCAACTCCATGCGCACCACTGGCAAGTAAGGTATTGTTTATTTCATCGAAATAAATGTCCTCTACATTGTCATTGGCGATCGTTTCTAAAAAAAATCCATCGTAAATGAACAATCCGTTATTGGTTCCTATAAGAAGGTTGTCATTTACGATCTCAAGGTCCCAGACTTGTTGTTCAAGATCTAATTTTTCAAAGCTATGTCGACCGCCAATTTGTTGAAACAATCCAACGGAGGTGCCGACCAATAGGGATTGGCTAAATTCTTTTACACATTGTATATTCCCCTCCAGACCGACAGCGTCCGTATAAAAAGCCAGAGGAACGCTCGTGTTCAATACGCTTATTCCATTTCCGGTAGCAAGCCAAAGATTGCCGTGATCATCTATGAACAGGGACTTTATATCATTGCTATTTAAACCGGATTTCGTTGAATAAATATTTGTAATTGCTCCTGATCGATCCATCTCAAAAACGCCATTTACTAACGAATTCAGAAAGTATATACTGTCCGTAGCGTATACCCCTCCAATTATGTGTTGATTGCGGAGGTCCTCTGTTGAGTCTTGAGAAAGTGCAGAAATGGAATCTTTCCCTAAAAGGAGCATTCCCATTTCCTGTGTAACGATCAATCTGTTATCTGAGTCATACGGCAGAATGTCAAAGACTCCGTAATCCTTGAATTTATGCCCATCGGGTATAAGTGTGAATTCGGTACCGTTCCAGATCTGTAATCCTATTTGTCGCTCTCTGACATAGATGTCGCCTTCACAGCGTAGCATCGTATGGTACGAGGTCTTTGGCAATATCGATGTCAGTTTTTCTGTTTCTGTATTCCATTGGAAAACGGCTAATTCTGTTTGAAAAAATGTCATTCCTTTAGAATTATAGGTTCGCCAGACTTTATCCAATTTAATTTCGGCATCCAAAGAGTCAGAAAGGGAAACGTACTCCTTTTCGCCATTAACATGTAGCTTTATGTAGCCGAATTCTCCTCCCTCGCACCCCGCGTAGATCAGGTTAGATGAGGGGTCAGTACACAATGAGATCACATACTGGCCCTTTCTAATCGGGATGAAGTCCCACCTTTCATGGTCAAAAGTGAGTAATCCGCTAGCATTTCCAAAATACATTATCCCATTCG